>DVNF01000007.1 GCA_018714575.1 Candidatus Stercoripulliclostridium merdigallinarum | reverse complement strand
AGCCGCATACGCAAACTCGCCGAAAAAGCCGGTATGCCGATTTTTACTTCGCTGAGAGGGATTTCCGACGGATACGGGGAAAGATTGGTCGGAGCTATCGGATCTTCCGCCCCCTATTCCCATAACCGCGCATTTAAAGCCTGCGACGTAATATTGGCTTTGGGTACCCGATTTTCGGACAGAATGTATTCCAAACCGACAAAAAAGAAATATATCCAGGTCGATTCCGACGCGGCGGAAATTGAAAAAGTCGTGACGACGGAGCTTGGAATAGACGCCGGTTGCAGCGAATTTCTGGACGCGCTGACCCCATTGGTCGAAGCAGTCGACCGCCCGATAACGGAATGTAAACTTCCGAAGAAACAGCCGCCTATCAAAAGGCTTGCGGCAACTGTCCTGTCCGCCGGGGACGGAAGCACCGTATTCGCAACCGACGTCGGCAGCCATCAAATCGCCTTCCTGCATTCAATAAAGGAAATCGACAAGAACGCTTTGATAACTTCGCTGGGACTCGGCACGATGGGATTCGGCCTGCCTGCCCTGATCGGAGCGTTGGTCGCTACAGGAAAGCGCGGCATACTGATCACCGGCGACGGATCGTTCAACATGAATTTTAACGAGTTGGCAACGGCAAAGAGCCTCAACCTGGATCTGACGGTAGTCGTAGCCAACAACTGCGCGCTGGGCATGATATTGGATCTGGAACGGTTGGACGGTCAAGCCAACGCCGTCAGCGACGCCATAGCAACTCCCCCCGTAAATTACGCCCTGTTGGCACGCTCGTTCGGAGCCTACGGAAAGCGCGTATCTTTAAAAAATCTTCACGCCGAACTGTTAAACCGTAAACCCGGTTTGAACGTTTTCGACGTGCGAATAAAAGGATGATTATGTTCAGACATTATATTTCGATGCTGGTAGAAAACCGAGCCGGCGTTCTAAGCAGGATCTCGGGATTGATCGCAAGGCGCGGTTACAACATAGAAGCGCTGTCCGTTTGCGCCACAGAGGATGAAAACTATTCGCGCATGACGATAGAAATACTTGGCGACGAAAGGACCATTCGCCAGATCCGCGCTCAACTTGCAAAGCAAGCCGAAGTCGTAAAATTAAAGGAATTAAACGAAACGGATTCCGTCTTAAGAGAGCTGTTGTTGATAAAGATTTCCGTAGAAAAATCGGAAATTCCGGAGATCGTCGATTTGACAAGGATCTATAAAGCTAAAACCGTAGACATAGCCGGAGGCGCCATGACGTTGGAACTGACCGGTCGCGCGGCGAAGTTGGACAGCTTTATAGAAGTATTGAAGCCCTACGGTATCATCGAAATGGCGCGTTCGGGATCGTCGGCGTTGGAAAGAGGAACGGCAAGCCTTAGGGAAACCGAAGAATAATAACCTTAATAAACATTAATAGCATTAATAGCTTTAATAGCTTTAATAAGCATAATAACAATAATAGTAACAATGTACACCGTCTTAGACACAACTATGCGCGACGGCGCGCAACATAATAAAATCAGCTTTTCCGTAGAGGATAAATTGGGCATTGCCGAAGCGTTAGAGCAATTAGACGTCGATTTTATCGAATACGGAGCGCCCTCGTTCGACATAGAAACAAAAGATTTTGAAAACCGTACAAAGCTGTCGCCGGATAAATTGGTGGCTTTCGGTATGACCGCAAGAGCAGGCACCGAACCCGAACGGGACGAAGGTATATTAAAGCTGATCGCCGCGAAAGGCAATTACGTTTCTTTGGTTGGAAAATCGGACAGACGACACGTTGAAAAAGTCCTGCGTACCGATGCCGGGGAATATTTAAACAATATCCGCAAATCTGTAGCTACGATTACAAAAAGCGGTAAAAAAGTTATCTTTGACGCCGAACATTTCTTTGACGGATACGCTTATGACCGCGATTACGCGATGGCGTCGTTGGAGGCAGCGGCGGAAGGCGGCGCGGAGATATTGGATTTATGCGACACCAACGGCGGCAGTCTGCCCACCGCAATCAGGACAGCAGTATCCGAATGTAAAAAAACTTTTTCGGTTACCATAGGCATACACGCGCATAACGACGCCGGGCTGGCGACAGCAAATACCCTGGCTGCTTTGGAAGCGGGCGCCGAACACGTCCAAGGCACTTTATTGGGACTAGGCGAACGCAGCGGAAACGCCGCGCTTTCGACGATCTTACCGCTGATGAAAAGGTTGGGACTGAAAGATCTGCCGGGGCTGAATCTGTTGACCCCCGTTTGCAGGACGGTCGCAGAAATTTCAAATATAGCGATACCCGATTCGGCGCCCTATATCGGCGCCGCGGCTTTTACACACAAAGCCGGGTTGCATGCGGACGGCGTTTTGAAAGAATCGGATACGTTTGAATTTATATCTCCCGAATCGGTCGGCAACGTCAGAAGATTGGTTTTATCCAAACAGGCAGGACGCCACCTTGTCAGAAGCAAGCTGGAGGGCGTCATTCCCGAAGCCACCGAACCGGAGATCCTTTCCAAAGTCTATGCCGCCTTGAAGGAGCGCGAAGCGTTGGGATACACTTTCGAAGCCGCCGAAGCCAGCTTTTACATCATGGCGGCGCGACTTTCGGGCAGGAAAGTTGACTTTTTTAAGACGGTGGATTATACCGTAATCGATTCTTCCGACGCGCTTAGCCATGCAAAAGCCGAAATTTCGGTAGACGGAGTTACCGTTTCCGCAAAAGCCGACGGCAACGGACCCGTACACGCTCTGGACCTTGCCATGAGGGAGTGTATGTTGAAATTCTTCCCTGCCATGGATTCGGTCAGTCTGGTAGACTACAAGGTCAGGGTGATAGATCCTAAATCGGCTACCGGCGCAAGGGTTCGCGTTTCGATTACTTCTACGGACGGCAAGCGCACATGGAAGACTATCGGAGTTTCCGGCAACGTCGTTCATGCCAGCTTTATTGCCCTGGAAGATTCCTACAGATTTGCTTTAAACGATGATTTTAACGGTCTTTTCGCATAAAAAAGTGCCTTCTGCGGCTATCGCACGATATGCCTTGGCGGAGTTTTTAAGGTTGAACGGAAGGGAAATTTACGACGCGGAATATTTACACCGCGCGGACGGCAGCCCATATTTTGACCGTGAAAACGCGCCATATATTTCCGTATCGCATTCAGCGGATTATGTTGCGGCGGCGATTTCCTATTCTCCCGTCGGAATAGATATTCAGGCGCATACCGAAATCGACTACGGTAAAATCGCCGAAAGATTCGGCATGAAAGTCAACTCGAAAGAGGATTTTTTCGACGCATTTTCCGCCGCGGAAGCCAAAACAAAGGCTCTCCGCATACCCTTAGCGGAAAGCCTGCGTTCGCCCGAAGGCAAAATTTTTCATTTCATCCCACGATTTACCCTGGCAATATACGGGGAAGGCGAAATATTTTTTACTTTCTGTTTCGAAGGCTAAACGCGCCCGAAACGATTTAACGTCTTTCGAATAAATTCGGAATCGATGTCCTCCAGAGTAGACAGCGTTATCCTGTATTCCCAATTTCCGTCAGGTACTCCGGGAATATTTATCCTGGTATCGGAACCGTATCCGGTCAGATCCTGTAGCGGGAAAATAGCGGTATCCGCGGAGGAAACGGCGATAGCTTTTATCATTGCCTGAGTCGATTTACAATGTTTTCCGCCCGCGCCCCATTCGAACGCGCCCACGCCTATAAAATCCAACACGTCGTCGCGCGCGTCGCCGGGCAAAGAGTACAGCCAGCCCAAAGAAGTATCGTTATCGTGCGTAGCCGTGTAAGCTACGATGTTTTTATCGTAATTGTACGGCAAATGCGGATTATCCTTTGACCCGTCAAAAGCAAATTGCAATACTCGCATACCGGGGAAGCCGGTTTCCTGCAGATAATTTCTGACCCCGTCGTCGATAATGCCCAGGTCCTCCGCAACGATTTTCGCGTCGGGCTTTTGCTTTTTCAACTCCTTCCACAATTTCATCTGCGGTCCCTTTTTCCAAGCGCCTTCTTTTGCCGATTCCGCCTCCGACGGCACCGCCCAATATTCGTAAAAACCGCGGAAATGGTCTATACGGAGCATATCGTACAATTCTAAATTATGTAAGATCCTGGTTATAAACCAATTATAACCGTGTTTTTCCATATATTTATAGTTGTACAGCGGATTGCCCCACAGCTGACCTTCCGGCGAGAAATAATCCGGAGGCACTCCCGCAACTTTTTCGGGTCTTCTGTCCTTATCCAACAGGAAGTTTTCGGGATGCGCCCAAACGTCGGGGGAATTGTAAGAAACGTATATGGGCATATCGCCGAAGATCTCTATACCGCGGGCGTTGACCGCCTTTTTCAAAGCCGCCCACTGCGTATAAAACAGGTATTGTTCGAATTCGTAATAGCCTACGGCTGCTTTCAATCTGTCTTTTGCCGCGGCAATCGCCGTTTTTTCCCTGAGTCTGAGGGGTTCCTCCCAATTCTCCCATTCGGTACCTTTTTCGTCGCGGATAGCCATATACAGCGCGTAATCTTCCAGCCACGAATTAGATTTCTTAAATGCTTCTATAGCCGCAAAATCGTCCGCGTTCAGCCTGGAATAAGCCAGCTTCAGCAAACGTCCTTTATTGTTTCTGACCCCGAAATAATCGACTTTATATGTCGAAGCGAGTTTTGCGGAAGCTTTTTCGGAATCGTTTAATAACCTTTCGGGCAACGATTCCAAGTCTATAAACAAATAATTCCCCGCAAAAGCCGAACCTCCGGAATAAGGAGAATTGCCGGGACCTAACATTCCTATAGGCAAGATCTGCCAGATCTTAAAGCCCAGATCCGCAATAAAATCGGCAAAAAACGTTGCCGCTCTGCCAAAATCGCCTATGCCGTACTCGCCCGGAAGCGAGGAAATCGGCAACAACACTCCTGCTTTTCTAGTCACAAATCCCTCCTGAAGTATAATATAAAACTTTTTATCGAAACGCACGCGCTATTCCGCACGTTCTACCCCGATAACTCCGTTTTCGTGTTTGACGACGCGAATACCTTCGCCGCGCTTTATGTAAAAGCCGTCCGTAACGACGTCGGCGACGATTCCGCCTATATTGGCTTTGCCCGACGGCATTATGTCCGTCAAAGCTACTCCGATACCGCCCTGTTGTAATATACGTCCGTGTTCTTCTTCGATTTGTTTATCTTCGCGTTCGACGCCGGGTTCGTGATACAGCCAGCCCTTTTTCACGGTCATGATCAAGATCATAAACGCAACGAACACCGCCACGGCTTCGATAAAAAGCAGCGTAAAGATCTGTGCAAACGGGTTTCCGTCGCCCGAGCGTATGCGCAAGAACGCGCCCAGCAAAACAAGGACGCAGCCGACTACGCCAAAGATTTTTACTCCCGTTTTGTACAATTCCACTACTAAAAAAATATACCCGAGAACGAGTGCGAGCACGACCGGTAAGGTCATGCCCGTAAACAGTATCTCGAGTTCGTTAAAAAATGACATGCGGCTCCTTCGACCCGCCTGTTGATATTATTTCGACGCCGCAGCGTATCCCAGGTCGAACGCCTTTAGGTTGGCGGGTATAACCTTAGGTTTAGAGGCAAATTTGCCCTCTATCATCTTTTTGACCGTTTCGGTGGGGAACAGCTTTGAAATTCCCATGTAAGCGCCCAATACTACGATGTTCGCGGTACGTGCGTTACCTGCTTCCATAGCTATTTCCTGCGCGTCGATATATACTACTTTTACGTCGTCCCTTTCGACCTTGTCGGGGATAAGGGAGCTGTTGACTATGATAGTGCCGCCGGGTTTAACTCTGTTGACGAATTTGTACAGGCTGGGCTTGTTCATGGCAATCAGGCAATCGGGACGAGCGACTATGGGGCTGGCAACTTGCTTGTCGCTGACAACGACGCTGCAGTTGGACGTGCCGCCACGCATCTCGGGTCCGTAGCTGGGCAGCCAAGTGACCTCTTTTCCGTCGGCAATAGCGGAATATGCGATGAATTGACCTAAACTCAAAACACCCTGTCCGCCGAATCCTGCTATTATAATTTTTTCTTCCATATATATTATATCCTCCGTTCTCCGCTGAGTCAATACCGCAAATTATTGCTTGTCGATGTCCTTGAATACGCCGAGGGGGAATTCTTTGGTCATCTGGGTCTTGACAAATTCGGTTGCCTGTACCGGAGTCATGCCCCAGTTCGTCGGGCAAGTCGACAACACTTCTATCAACGAGAAGCCCTTCTTTTGCAGTTGCATATCGAAGCCGCGGCGAATGGCTTGTTTAGCTTTCCTGACGTTTGCGGGGTCGGTCAAAGCCACTCTGGCGATATAGGCG
>DVNF01000064.1 GCA_018714575.1 Candidatus Stercoripulliclostridium merdigallinarum | reverse complement strand
CGGCGGGCGCATACGGTTGATCTTTTCGATTATCAGCGCGTTTGCGCGCAAGGACGTCGAAAAGTACACCAACGAATTTTCCAAATCCAACAGCTGGATCAGTTCTTTGTTCTTTGTGGCGCGGTGCAACTCCGTCTGAATACGCTGGGAAGAACGGTCTATCTGCCTTAGATATTGCAAAAACTTGACGTGCGTGTGATACAGCAGTTGGTACAAAAAGTTCGTCCTGCACGTCGTATCCAGCTTCTTTATGCGGTTGTTGATAAAGTTGGAAATTATAGAATTTTCTTTTAAGCAAACCGTGATTATGCAACAATCGTTCAGGATTACTCCCAACGGCATCGTCGAATACGAATAATAGTTTTCCTCTTCCTCGATGGTAGGAATGTCGAACAGGAACAACGTGTCGTTTTCGTCGGTTTCGATACGGGCGCGTTCCTCTTCGTCCAACGCCGCTTTCAACATGTCGGAATCGACGCCCGTCATGCGTTCGATCAGCTCTATCTCGCGGTCCGTGGGGTTTTCCAAATGCAACCATTTGTTGCGGAAAGTGATGCCGCCGGTGAAGTCGACGAATTCCTCGTCGATCTGTTTGTCTACGGTGTTAAAGATCTGAATCACGTGTACCTCCTTCGGAACAAAAAACGAGGGACGCATATAGCTGCGTCCCTCGGGAAGTACGTAAGGGTCCGCCGCCCCGTCGAGGGCGGCTATGCAGCTTAACTTTGCGTAACGGTTATAGTTATTTTCTTACAACTGTAAGGGTCGTCCATTTTTCGTCCTTTACTTTTTACTTTTTACTTTTTTTCTTTTACTATTTTGCTTTCTTGCTTAGTCTATCGGTTTGATAAGATCGGGTCTTCCGATCATTTCAAAATACCTGGCTTGCAGTATAAAGTAACAACGCATCAGATATTCGATCTCGACGGGTTGGAAGTCGTAACGCGGATCGTCCTTCGTGTTGTCAAGGTAGATCGCGATTTCCTCCAATTGTTCTATCGTAATGTTCGGATCCATCGAAGCGCTGTCGCATATGCGCACCAACTGTAGCAAAGCGTCCAATCTCGCTTTGGCTTCGGGAGTCAGCGTCGGAGCTTCTTCCGCGGGCGCGGGTTCTTCCGCTGCCGCGGCTTCTTCGACCGGCAACGGCGCGGGCGCCGGAGCTTCCTCTACGACGCTTTCTTCGGGTACTGCGGGCGGTGTAACGATTTCCATGATCTCGGAATCGCCCAGCTTCCCGGCGATTATGTCGTCGATAGCGGCGTTGATCTCTTCGATATTTTCGGCTATGAATTCGTTTTCGGGTTCACGGAATATCACTACGTTGGCATCCAAAGTTTCGGTGAACTTACGGAATGCGGCGATAGTCTTTTTTCTAAGAGAGGAATTCAAGCCCTTGATAACTGCGCTCACCACCAAGGTCACGCCCAGCGGCACGACGAGGCAGAACAGGAACGGCAAGATCATCTGGCATACGCCCAAAATGAAATCGTTGCCCAGATCCTCCAGGTTGGTGTTTGCCACTCTGTCCCAATAACCTACGGCGCCTACCGCCGCCGCGATCAACGAGATCAATACTCCCATTCCGGTAACAAAGCCGTTGCCGCCTTTGAAATCGGAGTTGGTCTTTTTGTCCCCGAAGGTTTCGGCTTCGGATATATAATCGGACGGATAACCGGTTTGTTGTTCCAGGAAATTGCCCCAGCCGCGCTTTACGGTGTTCGGCATATTCTTGTCCTGGATCTTTTCGTTCAGCCCTTCGACGTTGTCGACGTCGATCTCGCCGGTAGCTTCCAGATAAGCCGTAGTATCCTCTAAGTGCTTTTTGATCTTGTTCCCTTTCGAAGACGCCCTAAAGCCCAACGCGATCAATCCGCACACTATGATCAGCGCCGCGGAAACGACGATGACAAACAGCGCGGGGCTGGCATGCGGACCGACTTTTGCAAAATCCGCAGTTTCGATTAGGAATTGTTGAATTTTATCGATAAATTCCATGACCCTTCTCCTAAGCTAGAGTATAGAATTATTATATATGCTTTTCAGGCATTTTGCAACCCTTTTTTATTTTTTTATATTATATATTAAATACGCACGCCGCGTTACGCCGCAACGCGCGCGTAAATAAGCGACGTTTAAGCCCTTTTTTCGCTTTTCAACCGACTTTCCGCACGCATACTTTTCACGCGCAGCGGTAAAATAACTTAAATTTCCAACGCTTCTCCCCTGTTTATCAGCACGATATAGCGCTTGTCCGGATATTTCCCGGTAGCTTCGTACAAAGCTTTGGAATATAATTCCAGCTGTTTCGAATAACGGCTTTTTAACGTTTCGTGCGACGCTCCCGATACTTTGTAATCTACTAAAACGGTCCCGGCTTCGCCTATGATAGCAAGGTCGATCACGCCTTGCACCAATATGGGATCGGTACATTCCGTGTCCAACACCTCGTTCGCGGGGACGTAATATATAAATTCTTTTTCGCGTAAAACCGTGGCGTTTCCGACTCCGTCGAATACCGATAGCGACAGTATCCTGTTTAACGTTTCCCCCGTCATACCCGAAACGTCTATCCCTTCCTCTTTCAAACGCACTAATTCCCTTTCACAAGCTTCGATACCTCTTGCCGAGAGGTCTACCTTTTCCATTATCTTATGAAAAAGGATACCCGTTTCCGCTTCTTGGGCTCCTAAACTTGGCGTATGTTGTCCTTCTTCCGCGTCGCGTTCCTGTTCTTTTGCGGTATTCAGCGCGGTTACGGTGTATTTGTTCGCGACTTTGCACGCCGCGGCGTAAGGATATTCGAAAAAGGAAATTTCGGGTTCGGGGGAATCGGGTATTTCTATCGGCTTTACTTCCTCTGTGACCTCGCCGCAGTCGCACACCGTGACCAAGCCTTCCAACACGGCGTCGTCCGCCGCCGCCATCTTTATCCATTGGCGCATGCTGACGGCTTCTTCCGGATAAGTCACGTCGCGTTCCCGCGCGGGTTGCATGCCCGTAACGCGCAGTCTGTAGCGCGCCCTGGTCATTGCCACGTACATCAGTCGGGATTCCTCTTGCTTTTCCTCGAATATAGTCTTTCTTTCGATGGCTATGCCGTTCAACGTGCGCGTAGCCGTTCCGGAATCGTCGTCGAACACGTTTAAGCCCAGTCCCAATTCGCCGTCGGGCACGGTCTTTTGCTTTTTGGCGTTCTGCCTGAAAGTCCTTTCCGTCGCCGGCAGATATACGGACGGGAACTCCAGACCTTTGGACTTATGAATGGTCAGTATCGAAACCCCCTGCCCGCTCCCCGTGGTTTTCGGAGCCACTTCTTCGCTGTCCGTCCATTTCAAAAATCTGCCCAGCTCCGACGACGCTTCGCGCGTGGAAATATGCTTCAGGTACGCGTTATAATAACTCAGCCTTTTGGGCGAGGACGCCATTGCGGTTATGAACCCGCGTTCGGCGGCTATGGCGTTTATCAACGTCGGCACGTCGGTTACCGCCGCCAGCTTTCTGTAGCGCGCTATATCAGCCATAAAACGGTCGAATTTTTCCTTTACTGCGGATTGCGGCGCGCTGTATGCGCGCTCGTAAAAGAATTTGCCTTCGCCCGAACGCGACAGTTCGTACAGCTCCGATTCGCTAAAGCCGCCTTCCGCGCTGCTCATCGCCGCCGCCAACGGGAAATCCTGATAAGGGTTGTCTATGACCTTTAAAAACGCGGTCAGTCGGACTATATCCCCCGTATCCGCCAACGACGGAAACTCCGCGTCGTAAGGAATACCGCGCTTTTCGAACTCCGCGGCAAAGCGCGCCGCCGTGTTTTTATCGCGTACCAACACGGCTATATCGGAAAATCTCATCTTTCGGAAACCGCCCTTTGCGGGGATCTCTTCGTGACCGACCGATTGCAATATATCGTCCGCGATATACTCCGCTTCGGGATCGCGGCTTTCCTTTACGGTATCGCCTTCGGCTATCCTGTAAAACGGCGGAAGCACGGGATCCGCCTTTTTCGGCTTTTCAAAAAATCTGACTTCCACAGGTTTAAAGGAAAGCGGCGGTATTTCAAGTCCGGCTTCGTTGAACCTGGCTTCCGAATCGTAATCCACGCCTCCGAACGTCGGAGTCATGATCTTTGAAAAAATTCTGTCGGAAAAATCCAATATCGGCTGTGAGGAACGGAAGTTCATGTTCAGCGGTACGTTTTTACCCGATCTACCCTCCGCATACTCGCCGTAGCGTTTTAAAAACAGCTTCGGCTCCGCGTGACGGAAACGGTAAATCGATTGCTTTACGTCACCGACCATAAAGACGTTGTCTTTCGAAATTGCGTTTATGATAGCTTCCTGCAACGGGTTTATGTCCTGATATTCGTCAAAGAATATGTAATCGACGTCGTCGGAAAACTCCCGCGCCCTTTCGGGATCCGATAATATTTTCAACGCCAGGCGTTCGACGTCGGAAAAATCGAATGCGCCCTCTTTCAGTTTCAGCTCGTAATATTTCTCCGACACTTCGCGGACGGACTCCAGCACGGTTTTTATGTCCGTCATGACCGCAGCCTCGTCCGATCTCGCCGTTTCGTAGTCTGTAAACACGGTTTTGGCGTCCTTAATCAGGTCGTTTAATCTGCCGATATACAATGAAACCGTCTTTAAGCTTTCATTTTCCGCGGCGGAATACTTGTCGGAAGTACCGGGGCGCCTTTGCGTTTTAAAGGCGTTCACCAAATCGTACAATTCCTTTACTCCCGCCTTTAAAAAAGGTCTCAGCGCCGTTTCGTAATAGGACAAAATGTTCTTTAACGATTCCCTTCTGCCCGCCGCAGCCGTTTCCGCGCGTTCGTAATGATACGGTAATTCCGATAGATACGCCGCGATCTTATCCTTTAGCGTGCCGGTCAGGTACTTTACCGCAGGGCTTTCGTCAAAGGGTAAGCCGGCGTTTTCGTAGGCTTTTTTCAAAAACTCTTCCGGGTCGCGCCTGGTGTCCAGATACGAAAACACGTCGGAAACCGTGTTAAAGAAGCCTTCCGCCGGATCTATCCCGGCATAGTGATGCAAAAACTCGGCGAAGTTCGCGTCGCCCGTAGCCAATTTCAGTTCCAATACCGTGTCGGAAGCTTCACGAAGGAGTTCGCGCGACTCGTCCTCCTCCAGCACCTTGAACGAGGGCGGACCGCCGACGTCCTCGAAGTATTTTTTATAAATCGACGAACACAAGGAGTCTACGGTTCCGATATACGCGATCGGCAGCGCGCGCAGTTCGTTTTTATAGCGTTCCTCGCCCGTCCTGCGGATCAGCTCTTTCAATTCTATCTCTATTTTTTCCCTCATATCCTCGGCGGAAGCACGGGTAAAGGTGACGACTACCAACCTTTTCAGCGAACCGCCCGCCGCGATATATCTTTTGATTTTCTCGACCATGACGGTAGTTTTGCCGGAGCCTGCCGAAGCCGACACCAACATATTGCCGTCCGTAAATTCCAAAGCTTTATCCTGTCCGCTCCGTTTCCAATCCAGATCCATTTTTATTCTTCCTCCTTGCTTTCTGACGGAGCGTACGGCAAAGCCGTCGTAGTAAATTCGCGTTCCCTGTCTATTCGTCCCGCGCAGATCTCACGATAGCCGCAGCGAACGCATTCGCCTTTCAGCGGCTCGCGCGAGTTTACGCCCGACGCTATTTCTTTGACGGCTTCAGCCGCCATTTTTGCGGCATAGTCCAACGTTTCACTCATTTCTTCCCGCGAAAGAGTGTTCTTTGTTTCTATCGGCAGGAC
>DVNF01000063.1 GCA_018714575.1 Candidatus Stercoripulliclostridium merdigallinarum | reverse complement strand
CAGATCAACAAAGCTGTCTTCGGCGTCAAAGTCGATTCGAATACAAAGGTTTACGGCGAAGTCGATCCTGTCCCGGTATGGAGCTTTATAAACGTGTTCGAGGAAGAGGTTCAAACTTTAAATAAAATTTACACCGTCATAGTCGACAGAGTCGACGGCGAAGACGCTTACCAAACCGTAGACGGCAATACGGTGTCCCCGGCAACGTACCGGTATTATACAGAGCGCGTAGTGATAAACTCCGGCGTTATACCGGTCAATAACTACCAATACAGCAGTCCTCTCAACGAATTCGGAAGCTTATCCATAACGCGCAGGGCGCCGAACGTAAAGGTCAACTCCGATTCCGCAATCGAACCCAACGTCCCGTTGTCCGATTCCGTTTCGATAGACGCTTCGGCGTTCGATATGGACGGAAACCAAATATCGGGCGTTTTCTCCTGGGACGAAAATATCGGTACGATCCCCGATTTTACGGATTCGGATACAGTATCCGTCACAGCGGTATTTACCCCGGATTACGACAACGCGGATAATTTGAACTATTCCGAAACCGAATTCGTCGTAAACGTTGCTGTATTGCCCGTAGTGATCGATATCGCCTGGGGCGCGAACAAATACGTATATTCGGGAAAAGCTACTCCCGATATGGTTTATACGGCGACTGCGGCAGGGGAAAATGTCTTGTTGACTTTAACTTACGAAGGCGACAGAGTAAACGTAGGCAGCTATACCGTTACCGCGTCCATAAACGACAACAATTACCGTTTGCCTGAAAACGCTTCGGTCGAAGTGGAAATCGTACCTGCAACCGTAACAGTGTCTTTCGGTAGCCAAAGCTACGAAATTATCCAAGGCGACGAATTCACTCCTACCGTAAAATACGAAGGGTTCGTAAACGGCGAAACCGAAGAAGTGTTGACGAGGCGCGCCGAATACGATACATACACTTTACCCGGCAGCTATAGCCTGGAACTTTCCGGGGCAATAGCGGACAACTATCGTTTTGAATATGTGGATTCGACTTTGACGATATATCGCGCGGAGCTGATGGACGAAGATTTCGGAGCTACCTTCGACGGAGCATTCCCGGAGGAAGTCACTTTGACGATAACAACCAGCGACGATTTACAGACGGGGAACGCTCAAAACCTGTTTAACATCGTAAAAGGCGCTTATACTTCGTTGTCCGACAAAGTTTTGCGTTCCGTATATTCGTTGAACTATGCGGGTATTGACGGATACGTCAACAAAGGCGATATTTCGGTGACTATGCCCGTTCCCGAATTCGGCTCTGCCGAAACTTTACAATTCATATATGTTACCAACGAAGGCGACGTCGTGGTCATCGACAACGCTACTTACGGCGAGGACGGATCGGTCACTTTGACGATGACGGACGCCGCATATATTCTTGTTTCGGTCACGGACGATTCCGGGCTTGCCGATTATACGCTGTATATGGTAATCGGCGGAGTCGTAGTAGTCTTGATTTTAATGATATTGATCGGTATCGCGATCAAACGCCGCAGGGACAGGCGTATAATAAAATACGAGGACGAATAAGACGAGTAAAATAATTTTAACTATCCGACAAACGTCAGGAATTTGATAAAACCTGTGCAGCCCGCGTGAAAGCGGGCTGTTCTTCGGTTACGGGGAAGTTTTAATAGGTTTGCCGCAAATAGCTCCGCAAAAAACGCTATAAAAAAGATGATTTGACAAAGATATACAAATATAGTATAATAACTTTAATTGTAATATGGGAAAGAGCAATCTTTTCCGAAAAAAGGAGATATCATATGCCGAAAGCAGAAAATCCCAAAAAGGCAGTTCAAAAGAGAGTCAAAGAACTCAGTGTGGTCGCAAAGAAATCGACTATCATAAAAGAAGAATACTACGAACAGCACGATTGCAAGCGTGGTTTAAGGGACATAAACGGCAAAGGCGTATTGGTCGGACTTACCGAAATTTCGGAGATAATAGCTTCAAAGACCGACGATCAGGGCAACCGTATTCCTTGTCACGGCGAACTGTATTACAGAGGCATATTATTGGACGACATAGTCCGCGGCTTTGTGCAGGAAAAACGTTTCGGGTTCGAGGAAACCACTTACTTATTATTATTCGGTAAGCTCCCGAACGAAAAGGAATTAAAGGAATTTTCCGAAATGCTTGCTACGCTTAGGTTGTTGCCTTCGGGATTTTTAAGGGACGTCATAATGAAGCGCCCCTCCGTGGATATGATGAACGTGTTGCAACGCAGCGTTTTGACTTTGTACGCTTATGACGATAACCCCGACGATATCGGGATCGACAACGTATTGTTGCAATGCTTGGATCTGATAGCCAAATTCCCCATGTTATCCGTATACGGATACCACGTTTTCAAACATTACTACGAGGACGGCAGCTTGATCATTCATAAACCCGATCCTACGATGTCGTTGGCGGAATCGTTTTTACATATGTTGCGCGCAGACGGTAACTATACCGCTTTGGAAGCGAAACTTTTGGATCTATGTATGGTATTACACGCCGAACACGGCGGCGGTAACAACTCCACATTTACCGATCACGTAGTGACCAGCTCCGGTACCGACACATACTCTGCGATAGCGGCGTCATTGGGCTCTTTGAAAGGACCCAGACACGGCGGCGCCAACGTCAAAGTCATTCGCATGATGCAAAACATAAAAGAAAACGTCAACATCAACAACGACGACAGCATTCGTAAATACTTAAACGATATTTTGGATAAAAAAGCGTTCGACAAATCCGGCTTGATTTACGGCATGGGTCACGCGGTTTATTCGATCTCCGACCCCAGGGCAAAAATATTGAAATCCTTTATAAAGCCTTTGGCGATCGAAAAGGGGCTGGAAGAGGAATACCGTTTTTATGCAAAGATAGAAAAAATCGCTCCTGAAGTCATTTCCGACAGGCGCCGTATTTATAAGGGCGTTTCCGCGAATATCGACTTTTATTCGGGATTGATCTACAGTATGCTGGGGATTCCGACCGAACTGTTTACGCCGATTTTCGCTATGGCGCGTATGTCCGGTTGGAGCGCTCACAGAATAGAAGAACTTTCCAACAACGGCAAGATCATTCGTCCCGCATACGACGCGGTGGCGGCGCATCAACCCTATATCAAACTGACCGAGAGGAAATAGAGCTATGATAAACATTATTCCGCGCCCCCGGTTTGTGGAGGAGCATTTGGGAGAATTTAACGTCACACGCGACACAACGGTATATGCAGACGACCGTTTGGTATTCGCGCGCGATAAACTGATAGACGCCGTAGAGAGCGCTTGCGGATTCAGACTGCACGTCGCGGTCACGAAAAAAGCCGATATATGTTTCTTTGTAGATCCGCATATTCCGAAAGAAGGATACGTCCTGGAAGCCGACACCGAAAAAATGACTATTCGCGCGTCGCACATAGCAGGGGCGTTTTACGCCGTTCAAAGCTTTAGGCAGATAACGCTGTCCGACATTTTGGATGCCCCCGAAATGCTGTCGATGCATGCGATAAAAATAGTCGACGAACCCAAATACGCATACAGGGGCTTAATGTTTGACGAAGCCAGATATTTCCACGGCGCCGACACGGTAAAAAGTATCCTGGACATGATGGCGTTATTTAAACTAAACGTCCTGCATTGGCACCTTACAGATAACGAAGGCTGGCGTATAGAAATAAAAAAGTATCCTAAACTTGTTGAA
>DVNF01000006.1 GCA_018714575.1 Candidatus Stercoripulliclostridium merdigallinarum | reverse complement strand
CTAAACATACGTTTATTATATAATATACCCTTATTAATGTCAATAACGGCGCCTTTTCGTTAACATACGT
This sequence comes from Candidatus Stercoripulliclostridium merdigallinarum, assembly GCA_018714575.1. Lineage (GTDB taxonomy): Bacteria > Bacillota > Clostridia > Christensenellales > DTU072 > Stercoripulliclostridium_A > Stercoripulliclostridium_A merdigallinarum. The sequence goes on along the minus strand of DVNF01000006.1, from coordinate 4,745 downwards.
TCCACACGCTCTTCACCGAAATTCCTTATCCGTTAGGAATCGGCGTCTTGACTCCCCTTTTACGGCATGAAAAAGGGGCGGCCGGGAACAGCTAAACTTGCCCTCGCGTCGCCCCGCTTTTTTGTTTTTATAAAAGTTCCGTCCGCTATTCGGCGTCGGCGGACGCCGTATCTTCCGCAGTTTGGGTTTCTTTTTCCGCGTTTTCGGTTACCGTTTCGACGGGTTTTTTGTATGCGTACAATCCGTCCAGGAATCCGAACACCATTGCCATGGCTTCTTTGGACGCCTTTACCCAATAATTGAAATGATAGCAATGGTTGTCTATGAATTTTACCGAATGATGTTCGGAAACTTTGACTCCGGCTGCTTGCAATTTACTGTACATCGACTCGCCGTGACCTTTGCAGAAAAAGTCCTTTTTCGCCATCGTCAGCACTGTAGGCGCCCAATCGGAATTGACGTAATCGATCGGAGCTATATCCTTTATGTATTTGTATTCGGACAAATTGCCCAATCCCTTGTCCAATTTATAGCCCATAAACGATTCGGCTATACATTTCACCAATCCGAACGGGATCTTTGCGTTGATTGCCGCCAACATATCGTAAGGTCCGCAGAACAGCGCAAGCCCGGCGGGTTTTACCTTACATTCGGGAATATTCAGCCGCGCCCTCAGGTCGTCGTTCGTGATCACAGCTTCGGCTTCCGCCGCCAAATACGCGCCTGCCGAATCGCCCGTCAGCACGACTTTGTCCAGATTCAGATCGAAACGGCTTTTCAGCTCCGTCAAATAGTTTACCGCGTTTATGACGTCCTCTACGGGTGCCGGGAAAGCGTATTTGGGGCTGAGGCGATAGTTCATGTTTAAGACAAACCAGCCGCGCTCCGCATACATATGCGAAATGGAGATCCTGTGCTTTTTATCGCCTTTCACAAAGCCGCCGCCGTGGATATTGGCTATTACGGGCATGGGAGTTTTGGCGCCCTTTTTATAATATATGTCCGCCTTGCACGCTTCGATGTCGGCGTCGGAATATACTATATCCTTTTCGCATTCTATATCTTTATAGCGGATATAGTTTTGGGGAATGTGAAATAGCACGTCGATTGCTGCAAAAATTACTTCCGCTCTGTTCATTTTGTCCCTCCTCCGAACCAAACGATGAGTTATCTTTTATTATTTACGGACGCCTACTTTTGAATTACCGTGATAAACTTTGCCGCCTTTGTCATAGCCACTTGCGCGTGAGGTAACTCCGCGTTGAAATACAGGCTGTCGCCCGCCCTTAGGTAGTATTCCCTTTCGCCTACCATGACGCGCAGTTGCCCTTCCAATACATAGTTGAATTCCTGACCGGTGTGCTTTACCAATTCAGGCGTCACGCCCTCGGCGATCGTAACGATCATGGGTTCCAATTGTCTGTCCACGAAATCGGCGTTCAAGGATATGAACGAATACCCCGAGTAACGTTCGATCTCGATGCCGTTTCCGTTATATACCGCTGTCGCTATGCGCTGAGTGGAGCCTTTCCCGAACAAAATAAAGCTGGCGTCGACTTCCAACACGGTGGCTATGTTGTACAACAGCCCTATCGGAATGTCTTTTTCGCCCGATTCGTATTCCGAATACTCGTCGGCTGTCAGTCCCAATTTCTTTGCAAAATCTTCGACCGTATAATCGTTAAAATTCCTTAGATCCTTGATCCTTGCGGATACTTCCTGAATGCTGTACATATATATTGTCTCCTTATACTCTGCCGTAAGGGAATTGGCGGTTTTTACGCCTGGAATCGCGCATTTTAAATGCCATCGGGTGGACTTTGGAACGCAAAAATTCGCATAAGTTTCCGAAATCGCCCTCGGTCAGGTCGTCATACTTTACATAGTACGCGACACCCGCGCCCAAAAACAGGTACAGGCGATCCTTTAACAGCGCGATCTTTTCCACCGCGTCGTAGCCGCGCCGTTCCGAATAGGAACGTTCGCCGCGCTCTTCCATGACTTCTACCGTGAAATCTTCTTCGTCAAAGCTGATGTTGATTTTTTCGGTATGTCTTTTTTCGTATTCCTCGCGATAGCCTTTGTCGGCAAGCGCCAGGTAAGCTATCATCGCAGCGATCATTATCAAAATCGCGATCCCCGCCAGCATCGCTACGATCCATTGATCGAAAGCGAACAACAGCACGAAACCGCCTACCAACAGCAACGCCACCAATATGCCTTCGCGCACTCCGAAGAACCGCCTAAGGTAATAGACGTTCATCTTGAAGTAATCTTTTCTGTCCAAAGTAGTTTGGGTCTTGAACATATCGCAGTCAAATTATCAAATTATCCGTTTATCAAATTATCAATGTAGGTCTGCCGCCGTTATCTTCGACGCGGGAGAAGTTCCACAGCGTTTCGTCGAAGTCCAACAAGTCGGTATAGAATTCGACGGTATCGGTATCGGAGCGTTCCTCTACGGAGTTGTAGTTCAGTCCGAACGAGCCTTCCGAAACGTGAGCGCCGGTATCGAAAGGTTCGCCGTTCCTTTCCACCGTCACGCCTGCCGCGGCATACACGTTGTAACAATCGTCGGTATACACCAAAGAAGTGCTGTGTCCTACAAAGTTGTTCGCGTAAGCGATATTGAATTCGCTGGTGGTCTCGCCGCCGCCAAGGTCCACCGAAACGTCGCCGGGACGGTTCGAAGTAGCCGCTACGTTGCCGAAAGACACCGCGTTACGAATATACAATTCGTAAGCCTGACCGATAAAACCGCCGGCATAAACGGCATAGAACACGTCGGGGGCGTCGGTAGTCGGGTTGCCGTTATAATCGGTATAGACTATCTCGCTGACGTCGATTTTTACGTTGCCGTAAGACAGGCAGTTTTCGATCATAAAGAAGTATTGTATATCGGAATTGTGTTCCACGGAATCGTCATACACCGAATCGGCAAAATCTCCTCTGCCGCCGTAAGGCAGGTTGGAAACGGCGCGTCCTGCAAAGCCGCCGGCATATTCGCCGCCCGTAACGTCACCCGCCGCATACGCGTCGGAGATCGTGCCGCCCACCGCGGTTTCGAAATCGAAGATGTTGACTCCGACCAGGCCGCCCGCCGTTCTGCCCGAAACGTCGCCCGTAGCATACGAACGCGCAATGCTGCCGTCGGAATAATTGTACGCGACCAAGCCTCCGGCTATGCCGGGATACGCCAACGAAGCGCCTACGTCGCCGGTAGCGAACGAAGTCGACAGAGTGCCGTTATTGTATCCGACCAAACCTCCGGCATAACGACCGTAAACGCTCATGCCGGAAACCGATCCGGAAATGCGCGCCGCTACCGAACTCAGAACGTTACCGTCCTCGTCGGTTTCGTTATAATAATCGGAAACTCCGACCAGACCGCCCAGGTAATTGTCGGCTTCGTTGGAAATAGAATGGATGTCGCTGTATTCGCCCGTCGCGGTGCCCTGGGAAACGCAACGCGTCACGGTGCCGCCTTCCAGGAACCCGACTACTCCGCCGATATAAGCGTTGGTCGTAGGCTCCGCATAAGAACCCGCTATCTGATCCCAAAAGTTTCCTTCGTATTCAAATCCCAAATTGGTTATCTTGCCTATCGCCGTGCAATCGGTCACCGTCCCACGGCTGACCCAACCGGCAATGCCGCCGATATAAAAACGCGATTGATCGCCGGGTAGATCTATCGAATATTCCACGGTCAGTCGGGAAATACTGCCCGTGACCTTGCCGAACAAACCTACCGGCAGAAAATTGTATTCTTCGTCCTGTACCAGGTTTCGGATATTCAGTCCCGAAACGGTATATCCGTTTCCGTCGAAATTTCCGGAAAATTCTTCGCCCTCGGCAAAGCCGCCGATAGGCTCCCAACCCTTATCGGTCTCCTCCGCGTTTTCTTCGCCTTCCGCCACGGTGCTCCAATCGGACAAATCGATGTCGGCGACCAGCCTGTAATTCAGACTCGGAGCGTTGACTATCGCCGCAAGCTCCTCGGCGGTCGAAACGTTGATGGTCCCGGTCTGTACCCACTTTGCGTAAATGGTGGTGTCCGCGGTCAGCCTGTCGCCCTCTCGCGCAGGAGATCCCGTAAAGGCGGAATTATAATACCACGCGTCGAAATAATGCCCCGACAACGCGGGAACGGGCGCTGTCAGATGCTCTGCGGTTAAAGTAACGACGTTTGCGACGGTTTCCTGCGGCTCGCCGTTACCGGGCTGCCTGATCAAAGTGTAAGAAGTCGGCAACGGATCGTCGCCGTCGGCAAGCTGGGTAAAGCCCGGCACCTCCGCCGCGTTACGAACGGCGGCTTCTTCCGCCGTCTCCGCGCAACCTGCCAAAAGCGCCGCAAGTATCCCCGCAATCAAAATTAAAATCGTCACTCTTCTTGCCTTCATACGCAAGCATTATAACATATGCGCGTATATAATGCAACAGCAATTTTTCCGCGTTTACGCTTTTTAGACCTTTGCTTTCTTCCTTATATTTTGCCCGAACCGCGCCCCCGCGACGCGATCGGATCAAAAAAACGCGGCTTCCGCCGCGCTTTTTCTTTCGCATATTTTGTGTGTTTTAAATATTTTCAATTATTTCCCGTATGAAAACCCGATATTCCCCTTATTCCTGTTGACCTTCCGTTTTACTTTCCGCGGGTTCGGCTGCGCCGTCGGCGCATTCAGCGCTTTCAGTGCTTTCCGTGCTTTCGGCAGGCGCCGCTTCCGCTGCGGCAAAAGGTTCGGCAG
>DVNF01000062.1 GCA_018714575.1 Candidatus Stercoripulliclostridium merdigallinarum | reverse complement strand
GTCGTGTACATACTCGCCGTGATCGCCGCCGTAGGTATATTCGTAAGGTTTGTCGGGACCGTGTTTTATCGCGTGATCGGCAAATTCCCAAATGCAACCGCCCATCAGTCCGTCGTATTTATAAAAAGCCTCGACGTATTCCTTTAAATTGCCGGGTCCCAAGCCCATAGCATGAGCATATTCGCACAGGAAAAACGGCTTTTTCTTTATAGCTCTGCCAAGGGCCGACAAAGGACCCAATGGTCTGCCTTCGCCGTTACGTATCAATTGCGGAATAGACGTGTACATCGCGCTGGCGACGTCAAAAGCGCCGCGTCTGGTGCGTCCGGCACCTTCGTAATGGATCGGCAGCAAAGTCATGCTCTTTAATTTCTTATAGCAATAGTCCTGGCAACGTATGCCGCCCGATTCGTTACCCAACGACCACATCGTCACGGAAACCGAGTTGCGATCCCTGGTGTACAAAGCCTCGACTCTGTCCCAAAAATGGTTTTTCCATTTTAATTTTTCGGAGATCTGTCCCGGAGTCTTTGTGCCGTGCGTTTCTATATCCGCTTCGTCTATCACGTACAATCCGTAAATATCGCACAGCTCTATAAACAACGGATCGGGCGGATAATGCGAAGTCCTGACGGCGTTCATATTGTATTCTTTAAATATTTTTATGTCGCGTTCAATCTTCTCCGGCGACAAATAATAGCCTGTTTCGGCATCCGTATCATGATGATTGGCGCCCAAAAGTTTGACTTTCTTGCCGTTCAACAGGAAAACTCTGCCGTCTAAAGTCACCGTCTTGAATCCGACGTTTTTGGAAACGTATTCGATAATCTTTCCGCCTTTCATCAGCACTATGTCCAATCTGTACAGCTTTGGAATTTCCGCCGACCATTCCGTAACGTCCAGGGCGTCCAGCATCAATTTGGTTTCCGGCTGCGCCTCGGCAACCCTCATTCCCACGATGTTTTTGCCGTCGGTCAAACTTACCGACACGGTAGTTCCGTCAAAGCCTACGACTTTTACGTTGACTATAGCGTCGTACTTTGCACCCGCCTTCGAAGTAAAAAATTCGAAATCGTAAATAAACGAATGTTCGTTCTTGAACAACAAAACGTCGCGGAAAATGCCGTTTTCGCGGAACATATCCTGGTCTTCCAAATAGGAGCCGTTGCACCATTTCCTGACCACTACGACCAATTCGTTTTGCCCTAATCCCAGGTATCGATCCAAATAAAATTCGGCTGTGTTATGGGATCCTTCCGAATAACCCACATACTTGCCGTTCATGTATACTTCCAAAGAACCGGCTACGCCAAGGAAAGACAAGATGTACCTTTTGTCGGTATCGTCAATATTTATGAACGTGCGATAGATGCCTGCGCTGTTATACTGTTCCTTACAGACGTACTCTTCGCCGTCGACCGCACCCTTGTAAATGCCTTCCAAAGTGTTGACGGGCGGTTTCGGCGGCGTGCACAGATACGGATACCTGATGTTGGTATAGAACGGAGGTTCATAACCGTACCTGCTCCAGACTCCCGGCACGGGGATCTTGTCGAATTCCGTTTTTTCGGTATCGAAAGGATCGGGAATATCCTTTAGCTTAGTATAATATTTGAAATCCCATTCACCGTTCAGAACCGTAACTCTGTCCGAAGAATAGCGTTTCTTTATCGGATCCGCCGTTGCGCCTTCGCGTGAGCCGAACGGTATAAAATAGGCGCGATGGTCCAATCGATTGTCCTTGAACACCTTAAAATTTTTGAAATTGTTACGTTTTTTTATGTCGTACAGCATCTCTCCTCCGAATGCCCTTTTACGGACGGCATTATATCCGATGTTGATCCGAGTTTTTCTATGTTATTCTGTTTTTGCGGCGCCGGGGTCTACGATTCGGTTTTCACCGATACCCCCGATTATTTCGGGCGTAAACGAAGCTACGACTCCCATGTATTCGGTATTGCCCGAAATAGAACCTGCCACACCGCCGCCGTAGGCTTCGCCCGTAACGTTCAAAACCATACTTCCTGCCGATTTTATGCCGTTCAGCCGCATTGTGGCGTTCAAATCCGAATGCGCCTCCCCTACTATGCCGCCCGCAATAACGGGCGCGTTCGAGGTAATGGAAATTTTACCGTGAAATTCGGAATTAGTCATACTTAAAGTATCCGCAACGCCGAATATGCCGCCCGCTTTTATATAAAACGAATTTGCGGTATCGGTAAGGTTTATATTCATTTCCCCGTAAAAATAGGTTCTGTTTGTGTTTTCCAATTCGTGCCCTGCGGCAATTTGCGCTCCGTATTCCTTTCTGTGCAAGCCGCCTATTCCGCCGACGTTCAGCGCGGAAACGCTCGGAGCAGAGCCCGTAAACGACACCGATCCGAAAGTCCTCAAATTCGAAGCTCCCGCATTTAACGCCATACCGTAAATGCCGCCCAAATATACCGCGCCGTTACCGGAAACGCTTAGATCCAGCTCGCTTTCGCATTGCCTTAGGTAATGAACGGACGTATTCAGATTGCTTCTGGCTCCGGCTTCCGCAAACCCGATCAGTCCGCCGATTCTGACGTTGACGTTTCGTGAGGAAGTCTGATATTGTACCGACAGCTTTCCCGTAACGTAACATTCTGAAATATCTGCGTCCGACGTGTGCGAAGCAAGAACGCCTACGTTCAAGCCGTCTGCGGGAATTTCGTTTGTCGTATAAATCATTTCGGAATCGACCGCCAATTCCATGCCTTTGATTTCGGCGCCGTTCACTTCGGAAAACAAACCGCCCTTAGGCAAGTTTCCGCTGATTTTACGGTGGTTTCCGAACAACCTGCCTTTAAAGCCCGCTATCTGCGTAGTCAAAGCCGAAACGTCTATGTCCGAAGTCAAAATATATGTGCCCGAACCGTTGGCGATGTTGCCTAGCTGTATGGCGTCGGCGACTTTTATCGCGTCCGCAGCCACGACCTCGACGCTGATCTT
>DVNF01000061.1 GCA_018714575.1 Candidatus Stercoripulliclostridium merdigallinarum | reverse complement strand
ATGGCGGGATATTGGGCTATAGGCTTGATCGAAGCTATATCGTATGCGCCGTTGTTGGGAACGGGCGGACAGTATTTGTCATTTATCACCGGCAACATAGCCAATTTGAAACTGCCTTGTTCGATCAATTCCCAAAACATCGCAAAGACCAAAGCCGGCAGCGAAGAACAAGAGATCGTTTCGACTATCTCTATCGCCGTCAGCAGTATCGTCACGACGCTGATAATCGTCATCGGCTTGATACCTCTGGCAATATTCCAGGAGCAAATCGTCGACGTTTTGATGCCCATATCTCCGTACGTCATTCCCGCGGTGTTCGGCGGCTTGACTATAGCTTTGATGGCAAAATACTATAAAATAGCTTTAATTCCTTTCGTGGTTTGTATTATAGTATGTGTAGTCGGCAACTTGATCGGCTTTACCGAAGTCAACAGCCAATCGACCATGGTCATAGTCGGTATGGTGATCAGCATCATTTCAACGCTGATATTATATAAACTCGGAAAATTATAAGAAAAATATAAAATTATAATATTATAATAGTAAAATGTTGACGGACGACATCTTAAAACTGATAGGACATACGCCGTTATTGAAACTTGACGGCACGAATATCTATGCGAAGTTGGAATATTTCAATCCTTTGCATTCGGTAAAAGACCGCGCTGCGCTGTATATGATAGAAGGCGCGATCGGCAGGGGAGAGCTGGCTCCGGGCGGTACGGTGGTGGAGGCCACCAGCGGCAACACCGGAATAGGGCTAGCCGCCGTAGCCGCGCGGAAAGGACTGCGCTTAATCACCGTTCTGCCCGAAAATATGAGCGAGGAACGGAAAAAATTACTGCGCCATTTGGGCGCAGAAGTCATCGAAACGCCTGCCGATCAGGGCATGGCGGGTTCCGTTCGGCGGGCAAACGAACTAGCCGCCGAATTAGGCGCGTTCGTGCCCGACCAATTTTCAAATCCCGATTGTATCACCGCGCATATTGAAACCACCGCACAGGAAATTGTCGCGGACCTTGGGGATATCGTCCCCGACTATTTAGTGCTGACTTTTGGGTCTGCGGGTACCCTGACCGGTGTTTCCGGCAGCCTGAAAAAGGTTTATCCGAATATCAAATGCATCGCGGTGGAGCCGAAAGAAAGCCCGTTATTGTCCAAAGGCATAGCCGGAAAACACGGGATCCAGGGTATCGGCGCGAACTTTATTCCGTCGCTTCTGGACAGAAGTTTAATAGACGAAGTAATGACTGTGGGAACCGACGAAGCTTATGCTGCGGCGCGTTATGCGGCAAAGCGTTATGCTACTTTGGTGGGGATCTCTTCCGGCGCGGCAATGGCTGCGGCAAAGAAGGTACAGGCGGAAAATCCCGACGCCAATATAATCACGCTTTTCCCGGATACCGGCGAAAGGTATTTGTCCGTGTGGTAAAATTGTTACGGAGGACGCTTATGGATTACGATAAGATCATCGGCGTAAACGCCAGGAAGATCCCGCCTTCGGGTATCAGGAAGTTTTTCGATATCGCGGCGGAGATGGAAGATTGCATTTCCTTGGGAGTGGGCGAACCCGATTTCGTTACTCCCGGACCTTTCAGGGAAGCCGCTGTAAAATCCATAAACCTAGGCAAAACCCAATACACTTCAAATTCCGGGTTGAAGGAACTTCGGATGGCGGTGACCTGTTATCTGCACGAATCGATAGGAGTCGATTACGATCCCATCAACGAAGTGCTCATAACGGTGGGGGCTTCGGAGGGGATAGACATCGCGTTAAGAGCGCTATTGAACCCAGGCGACGAAGTGTTGGTGCCGATGCCGTCCTATGTATCTTATTCGCCGTGCGTGGAGCTTGCCGGCGGAGTAGCCGTGACGATCGATACCAAGGCGGAAAATAAATTCAAACTTACCGCGGAGGAGCTTACCGAAAAGATCACTCCGAAGACAAAGGCGCTGATTCTGCCTTATCCGAACAACCCCACGGGCGCGATAATGGAAAGGGAATACCTTGAAAAGATAGCGCCGATAATCATAAAACATAATCTTATCGTCATAACCGACGAAATATATTCGGAACTGACTTACGGCGACCAACCGCACGTTTCGATAGCTTCGCTGCCGGGAATGTGGGAACGCACGATACTCATCAACGGCTTCAGCAAATCTTTTGCCATGACGGGTTGGCGCGTAGGCTACGTCGCCGCGCCGCCGGAACTTGCCGCCGTGATGCGCAAGATCCACCAATACGTCATAATGTGCGCGCCCACGGCAGGACAATACGCCGCGGTGCAGGCTCTGGAACACAGCTTCCGCAACGATTACGCCGAAGTCAGAGAAATGAAAAAGCAATACAACGAACGCAGGATCTATCTTGTGAACAGGCTGAACGATATGGGCTTGGATTGCTTTGAACCGCGCGGAGCGTTCTACGCTTTCCCGTCGGTGGCTTCGACGGGCATGACGGGAGAACACTTTGCCGAAAAGCTGTTGTATTCGAAAAGAGTCGCCGTAGTTCCCGGATCGGCGTTCGGGGCTTCCGGCAGAGACTTTATAAGGATATCCTATGCTTATTCGATAGACGCAATAAAAACCGCTTTGGATAAAATAGAGGAATTTTTGCAGGAAATCAAGTAAACCGAATAAAAGCTACCATTTATATTAAAATATAACCTTACGGAGGAATGTCTGCAGGCATTTGACTTTTAATGCCTGCGGGAGTACAATAACCGGGAAGACTTATTGGAGACGGATGATGAAAAAAATCGGATTTGACAACGATCTGTATGTCAATAAACAGACCGAAAGTATACTGAAGCGTATCGAAGCATTCGACAACAAACTTTATTTGGAATTTGGCGGCAAGATGTTCGACGACTTGCACGCGGCAAGGGTATTGCCCGGCTTCGATCCCAATGTCAAAACCAAGATCCTCAGGAACCTGAAAGATAAGCTGGAGATCATTCTGTGTATAGGCGCTCCCGCCATTGAAAAGAACAAGATCCGTTCCGATTTCGGTCTGACTTACGGAAACGAACTTATCAGGCTGATGAAAAACCTTAGAGGAGTCGGATTGACGG
>DVNF01000060.1 GCA_018714575.1 Candidatus Stercoripulliclostridium merdigallinarum | reverse complement strand
TGCGATCATCCTGCCGCGGACGAAGTTTATCGCCGTGCTAGGGAGATCATGCCGAAGATCAGTATGGGTACGGTGTACAGGAATCTGAAACAGTTGTCGGAGTGCGGAAAGATCAGGGAAATTCGTTTATCGGGCGACGGAAACCGTTACGATAGGACTCTTGGCGTCCACGCGCACTTTTATTGCAGGGTATGCGGCAGGGTGACCGACGTCGAAACGGTAAATATATCCGAACCGTCGGAAATGGGAAAGGTGGAAACGACCGATCTGATGTTCGGCGGTGTCTGCCGAGAATGTCTGAATAAAAACGCCGAATAGGCAAAGTTATACCGGAGGGTGCGATGAACATTTTTACCAAACTGACATACGGATTGTATTTGCTGACGGCGAAAGACGGCAAAGATAACGGTTGTATTATCAATACCGCCGTTCAACAGACTTCTACGCCGGAAACAGTGGCGGTGACGGTAAACAAAGCCAATCTGACCACCGAAATGATAATGAAAACGGGTACGATGAACCTGAACGTATTATCCACCGAAACGCCGTTTTCGATATTTTCCGGGTTCGGCATGCGCAGCGGCAGGGACGTCGATAAATTCGAAGGAATAGAAACGTTCAGAACCGAAAACGGGTGTTTGGGTATCAAAAAATATTCCGTAGGATATCTGAACATGAAGGTTATCGAAAGCCGCGACCTTGGCTCACACATGTGGATCCTGGGCGAAGTAGGAAAAAGCGAGGTCTTCGGCGGCGAACCCGTCAGCTACGCTTACTACCACCAAAACATCAAACCGAAGCCGAAAGCTTCCGCCGCAAAGGATCCGTATATCTGTACGATCTGCGGCTACGTTAGGGAAGGAAAGCCCGAAGCCGATTACGTCTGCCCGATTTGCAAACACGGCGCAGAAGTATTCGAAAAACTTTCCGATAATGCAAAAAACACCGTGAATACGGTCGAAATCAATAATCAAAAACAAAAAGGAGAACAAAAAATGGCTAAATTCGTATGCAGTGTATGCGGTTATGTTTATGAAGGCGACGAGGCTCCCGCACAATGCCCCGTTTGCAAAGCTCCTCGCGAAAAGTTCGTAAAGCAAGAAGGCGAAATGAGCTGGGCGTCCGAACACGTTGTCGGTGTTGCAAAAGGCGCTCCGGAAGACATCATCAAGGATTTGAAAATGAATTTCGAAGGCGAATGCACCGAAGTCGGTATGTACCTTGCTATGGCAAGAGTCGCTCATCGCGAAGGCTATCCCGAAGTAGGTTTGTACTATGAAAAAGCGGCATGGGAAGAGGCTGAACATGCTGCGAAGTTTGCCGAGTTGTTGGGCGAAGTCATCTCCGATTCCACCAAAAAGAATTTGGAAATGAGGATCGAAGCCGAAAACGGCGCTACCGCCGGCAAGACCGATTTGGCAAAGCGCGCAAAGGCGTTGAACCTGGACGCTATCCACGACACCGTCCACGAAATGGCTCGCGACGAAGCGCGTCACGGCAAAGCTTTCTTGGGACTGTACAACCGTTATTTCAAAAAATAAGTCGGGCGTATAATCGGCTTTAACGAAGTTTATAATAATTTTTATATTTATTTTCGTACAAGGAAAAAGCGGCGGGAACGCCGCTTTTTCCTTGTAACAAACGCAGTTAAAATAAATAAAAGCTAATGCTTGACGGTTGATTTTTGATCGAACATATTGTATAATTAGAATATGAAAATTTTGGAAATCGAACACCTGTCAAAATCGTACGGTGCTGTAAAAGCGGTAGACGATATTTCTTTCGACATAGAGAAGGGAGAGTTTTTTTCATTCCTCGGCGTCAACGGCGCCGGAAAGTCCACGACTATCAATATAATCACTACCGTATTGCCTAAGGATTCGGGCAAAGTTTATGTGTTCGGCGCCGATATAGATCGCGATCCCATGGCGATCAGGGCGAAAATAGGCATCGTCTTTCAAAATTCCGTTTTGGACGGCAGGCTGTCGGTATACGACAATCTTTCTACCAGGGCGGCGTTGTACGGTATGCGAGGCGCAGAAAAGAAAAAGCGTATCAAGGAAATAGCCGAAACGCTGGAATTGAACGAATTTTTGAAAAGGCCTTACGCGAAGTTATCCGGCGGACAACGCAGGCGTACCGATATAGCCAGGGCGTTGATCAACACGCCCGAACTGTTGATTCTGGACGAGCCTACCACGGGATTGGATCCGCAGACCAGGTTGACAGTATGGGCGGCGATCGACAGGATCAGGCAACGCACGGGGATGAGCGTGTTATTGACGACTCATTACATGGAAGAATCGGCTGCTGCGGACAGGATCGTAATTATCGACGAGGGGAAACTTGTGGCGGAAGGCAGCCCCGTTGCTTTAAAGGACAAATATTCTTCCGATTCGGTTCGGCTGTATATGCCGAAAACGGCGGAAACCGATCGGATACTAAGCGAATCGGGGTTGGGATTTACTTATCAGAACACATTCTACAAAGTTGCCGTCAGCGATTCCGTGGCGGCTATGCGCTTTTTGACCGCGCATCCCGCGCTGACTGCCGATTTTGAAGTGGTAAAGGGCGACATGGATGACGTCTTTTTGAATGTAACCGGCAAAAAATTGGACGGAGGCAATTATGAAAGAGCATGATCCCGTCAAAGCGTTAAAAAACGACGTCGGTATTACCGCCGCGCTTGCCGTCAGAGGTATAAAAATATTCCTTGCCGACAAAATGGGAGTTTTCTTTTCCTTGCTGGCGCCCATCATTATTCTTATGTTGTATTTGCTGTTCCTGGGCGATATACAAATAGACGCGTTGAAAGCTCAGTTAGAAGGAATACCTTATGACGAAAAAACCGTTTCCGCAATCGTAGACGGTTGGATGATCGCAGGGGTCATGGCGGTTTCTTGTATCACCGTGACGTTCACGTCGCAAAACGTCCTGGTAAAGGATCGTGAAAACGGCACGTTAGCCGACTTTTTGGCGGCGCCCGTAAAACGCGGCGTCATAGCCGCTTCGTATATGATTTTCAACATCATAGTGTCGGCTATCATTTGCCTGGCGGTATTGTGCCTGGCGTTTATATATCTTGCGATCACGGGGTGGTACTTGACCGCGGCGGACGTGTTCGCGGC
>DVNF01000059.1 GCA_018714575.1 Candidatus Stercoripulliclostridium merdigallinarum | reverse complement strand
CCTTTCCCGTTTGCTACCTTTTCGGCGACAAGCTTTGCTACCGACATGTTTTCGGCAATATCCGCGCCGCGCATACAGCAAAAAATCACGCCCGTATATATGCCCTCTCCGTTCAATTCCCATACCGCCGCTTCGGCAGCGTCGGCGATTTCTCCGATAGTGGCCTTGCCCTTCGACAGCGCCGGAGCAAAGCGTATCTCGCAGTATTTTACGCCTTCGGAATGTAGTCTTTCGGATAAAGTTTTTATCGCAAAATATACGCTTTCGGGTTTCCGCAATAACGATAACGGATACCTGAAACATTGTAAATAACCGGGTAGTCCTCCGCGCCCGTCAAAGCGCACGGGGGAAAAAGGTATTTCCTCGCCGCGATAAAATTTTTGCTTTATCACCCCTAATTCTTCCGCCGACAACGAGCCGTCCAGATGCAAATGTAATTCTATCATATCCTGCGTACCAATTCTGCGATCAGCGCGTTGAATCGCTGTGCGCCCACGGTTGCGGCGGCCTTTACTTCCTCGTGATTGAGTTCGTGTTTTCCGATCCCGGCGGCGGGGTTGGAGATCAGACTGACCGCGGCGACCTCCATACCCGCGTGGCGCGCGGCTATGGCTTCTATCGCGGTGGACATTCCCACCATATCCGCTCCCCAGATCCTGAATGCGGCGATTTCTTCCGGCGTTTCGTATTGCGGACCGGGAGCCTGGATATATACTCCTTCGCGGTATTCCATACCCAGATCGGCATAAATTTCTTTTGCGATATTACGGATCCTGCGGGAATAGACCTCGCTCATATCGGGAAAGCGTACTCCCAATTCGTCGACGTTTCGTCCCCTTAGCGGCGACGGCATCAAACATGCGATATGCCCGGACAACATAACGGGATATCCTATCGGAAGCGTTTCGTCGATACCTCCCGATACGTTGGTCAAAATCAGCTTTTTAACTCCCGTCATCGCCATGACGCGGACTGGACGAACGACTTCCGCCGCGGTATAGCCTTCGTAATAATGCACTCTGCCCGTCATCGCCAGCACTTTTTTGCCTCCGACGGCGCCCATAGCGAAAGCGCCGCGGTGACCGCTGACCGTCGACGGCACCAACCACGGAATTTCGGTATACGGTACGACTGTCGGAAATTGTTCGGCAAAACCGCCCAAGCCCGTTCCCAACACTACCGCTACGTCGGGAATGCCGGGCAAGCGCTTCCTTAATTCCGCCGCGGCTTCCGTCAATTTCTTCGATTCTTCCTGCAAACGAGTATGCATAACGCCTCCTGTTACGGAATCAATATATCATTCGTCGGACTCGGTGTCAATCGGCTTTCGGTCGCATAGCGGCTGCCTTAGCCTTTCCGCCGGTTAACGGCGCTGAAAATGTTGACTTGCACGCGCGTATGGTTTATAATTATAAAAGCGCTTGAAAAAGCTGTTTGGGAAGGAGGCAGTAATGGATAACAACACGGATCTTACCCCGGAAACGACTCCCGCCACCGAACCGCAGATGAACCCCGGCAACGCGCCGCAGGGCAAACCGAAGTTCGATTTAAAGGAGTTTTTTGTAACTCTTCCGGCTAAAATCAAAGTTTTTTGGAAGAACCCGCCAAAAGGCAGATATTTGAATTTAAAAGAAATTCTCTGCTTGGGCGGCACGGCATTCGGCGTCAGCACCATCATCACGATAGTTTCCGGTCTGATCACCGCCACGCAGATCCCGGGTATTTATGATATCGACGTCATTCACGGCGCGTGGATATGCTTCCTTTCCAGCATAATCGGTTTGATAATCCAACCGGTCTTCGGAAAATTGATTCAAAATACCAATACGAAATACGGCAAATATAAACCTTTTATCTTGGTTTTGGCACCTATCCTTGCCGTATTCGCAATTGCCGCTACCTGGCAACCGCAGGGCATGTCGGAAGATGCTCGTACGATTTACGCATATTTGATCTGTACGCCGACTTTGATAATTTGGAACCTGGTTCAAAATACTTTCTATCTGTTGCCCGGCGTCATCACCCCCAACCAACAGGAAAGAGCGGATATTTGGTCGCCTATCGGTTTGGTAATAGGTTTCTCGCCCACGATCATGAACGTTTTGGGCAACGTCATCAAAGCTCACTTTAACGATCTTGGCCAGGAATATATGGCATACAGGTACCTGGGCTTTATCTACGCCGCAGTCGGTTTGGTGTTGCTGCTGTGCCTGTTCAAAGTAAAAGAACGCGTCATTCCGACGGTCGAAAACAAAGAAAAAGTCGGCTTGATAGAAGGCATGCGCATGATTATGAAGAACAAGCCGCTGTTGATCTTTACGTTGGCATTGGTTTTGGGCTCCAGCCGCACGGTGGTAGAAATAGACGCCGAAGTCATCGGCAGATTGCGTTACGGCGCGGACATCGCCACGGGCTTGGAAGTATACGGCGCGTTGACTTTGATCACAGGCTTTGCCGTCACTCCCAACATGATCTTATTGCCGCTGATGACCAGAAAAATGAACAACCGTACCATTTTGATGATTTGGATGGGTTGCAACGCTTTCGGTTATTTGCTGTTGGGACTGATAGGTCTGCAAAACATTCCGCAAGGCACCGTGTCCGCCGTCGTCATTACGTTACTCAGGTTCATTTCGCTGTTCAACGCGTTGGCTTCGTTACAGCCGTTGATGATGGCGGAGCTGTCCGATTACCAACAATACCTGACGGGAAAACGATTGGAAGGCTTTATCCAGACATTCCTGTACGCGTTGGTATTGGTGTTCACGAACGCCGGATTGGTCGTCATGGCTTACGTAAAACAAGGCATGGACTACCAGCCTTCCTACTTCTACGGCGGAGAAATCCCTCCCACTCAAACGCAGATAAACAACGCGTTGGATTATTTCAATATAGCCTTTATAGTTTCCGCAGTTTCGGCGGCATTGATGCTGATCACGCTGTTCTTCTATACGCTGAATAAAAAGCAACACGAAAAAATCGTGGCGGCTTTGGCGGAAAAGAGCCGTGCCGAAGGCGCATATAACCTGGACGAAGAAGTCGGTAAAACTTCCATCGGCGCAATCACCGAGGACGAAGCCGCGGCGATCATGGGCGTTAGCGCAATCGGTATCATAAAAGGTAACGACGAGGACAAAAAGGAAAATTCCGTAGAAGCAACCGAAGAAGTAACCGAAGAAACTACCGAATCGGAAAAATCGGAAGATGCGGACGATCCCTCGGCAGATAAATAAGACTTATTAACCTTTCAATGACAGAATTTTTTGAAAACTTATGCGTGACGGCGGCTTCCGGATTGGAAGCCGTCGTTAAGCGTGAGCTGATAAAATCGGGTTTCGATCCCGGCGGCGCGGTTTACGGTCGCATACCGTTCAAAGGCGGTCTTTCAGACGCGGTACGTTTGAATATGACTTTACGGACGGCAAACCGCGTTTATCTGTGTATCACCCGGGGCGCGGCAGTCACGTTCGACGAACTGTACGATCTCGTGCGCGCCGTGCGTTTTCCCGACTTTATCCCTGATAACGCGAAAATAGTCGTAAACGCTTCCTCGCACAAATCCAAGCTGTTCGCGTTAAGCGCGTTGCAAAAGGTAACCAAACGCGCCGTTGCCGACGCTATGGGCGGCAGGTTATCGGAAACGGGCGAAACCTACCGTTTCACCGTCGACGTCAGCGACGACAATATGACGTTACTGTTGGATACTTCGGGCGATGCGTTACATAAGCGCGGATACAGAAAGTTGATGGGCGAAGCCCCCCTGTCGGAAACCTTGGCGGCGGCGTTATTGCTGTTGACGGGGTATAAAGGCGGCGTCATGATAGATCCGTTTTGCGGTTCGGGTACCCTGCCGATAGAAGCGGCATTGATAGCGACAAACACGGCGCCCGGTCTGAAAAGACGTTTCAGCTTTGAAAATTATCCGATTTTCCCCGAACAAATTACCGAACGGATACGCGAGGAACTGACTTCTGAGATCACCGACGTAAAGCCGGATATAGCCGGTTACGATATAAATCCGTCGGCTGTGTCCATGGCGGAAGCGCATTTAAAAGCGGCTGGTTTGGAGGGCAAGGTACACTTTCAAGTGCGCCCCGTTTCACAGCTTAGGTCGCGCTTTAAATTCGGGCACGTCGTCACCAATCCCCCATACGGCGTCAGGCTTGGAAAAGACGAGGAATTGAAAAAACTGTATTCGGAACTTGCCGCAGCCAAAAAGGCGCTACCCGGATTTACTTTCGGAATAATTTCCGCATATCCCGCCGTCGAACGGATAATGGGTAAAGCCGATAAAAGAAGAAAGCTGTATAACGCCGAAATAGAAACGACGTTTTACAGCTATTTCCCTGAAAAGAAAATCTGATTTCTCCCGATCGATTATTTAATTACGGTCTAAGACTAAATCCTTATAAGTCGCGTTTGCGGCTTTTATCAGGCTGTCGGGCGCCATTTTTACCTGCAAACCGATCCTGCCGCCGCTGAAAACCATGAAATCCAAAGCTTCGGCAGAGGTATCTATAAAAGTCGGAAAGGCTTTTTTCATGCCTATCGGGGAACAGCCGCCGTGAATATAGCCTGTTAAAGGCAGTAATTCTTTGGAATGGATCATGGCGATATTCTTTTCGCCTGCGGCGACTGCGGCTTTTCTAAGGTCCAATTCCTCGGCTACGGGCACTACGAAAACGTAATGCGCGCCCGATTTACCCACCGTTACCAAAGTTTTATAGACGTTTTTCACGTCGATACCCATGCGGTTTGCCGCCTCTACTCCGGAAACGGCTTCGTCCGCATCGAACGTCAGCACGTCGAATGCCGACTTTTTCTGTTCAAGTATCCTTATAGCGTTTGTCTTTGGAATTTTCGTCATGTTTTTATATTCTTATAATTCTTATAATTTTATATTCTTATCACGCCTTCGTAGACCAGGTGCGCCGACGAAGTCAACGAAACGGACTTATCGTAATGCACGGTAACGTCGCCTCCGCGAGTTTTTACCGTGATATCGGTATCGGCAGGGATATATCCGTTTAAGGTGGCGGCTACGACTGCGGCGCAGGCGCCGGATCCCGAAGCCAAAGTTTCGCCGTTACCTCTTTCCCAGACGCGCATCTTTAAAGTGCCGTTATTGACTACGCGCACGAATTCGACGTTGGTTCGGTCGCTGAAAAACGGCGCGTACTCGAACAGCGGTCCCAATTTCCTGATATCGACGTCGTCGACTCGGTCTACGAATATGACAAGGTGAGGATTGCCTATCGAAATGACGGTGACGGTGTATTTTTCGCCGCGGATCTCGACTTCCCTGCCTATGACGGAATCGCCTTCCAGGGCGCAGGGAATTTCCGAAGGCTTCAAGCCGGGCACGCCCATATCGCAGGTAACGCCGGAAACCTGTCCGTCCGAAAGATACAAGCCTAATTTACGGATACCCGATTGCGTTTCGATCGTGATGTCGGTTTTGTCGACTATGCCGCGGTCGTACAGGAATTTGCCCGTACAGATCAGCGAGGTACCCGAAGTTTTACCGTCCGAACCGTCCTTGTTGTAAATATCCATTTTGGCGTCGGCAACGTCGGATTTACCGATGACGGCAAGTCCGTTGGAACCTATGCCGAAGTTGCGGTCGGCAAAGTGGATGGCAAGGCTTTCGGGACAGCTGACCGAATTGTCGAAGTTTTCGATATAAACTCCGTCGTTACCAAGCGATTGCATCTTGCTGAAAGCTATTTTCAAGCGTTCCTTCCGCATCTTGTTCAGGTCTACCAGTTCGGTATTCCTTTCGGTAAAGCGCGAAGCCAGGATATCCGCCAAAGCGTTTGCCGTATCCAAAGAGGTCATGCAAGCTATACCCAGCTGAATGGCGCGCGTTCTGAGTTTTATATACTTATCTACAGAGCTTCTGGTATTCGGAACGGTAGAGACGATATAGTCTATTTTTCCGTCTTCCAGCAGTTGATAAATTTCTTCGCCCTTTATTTCCACGCAGTCGGAGCCCAATTCGTGTACGACTTCGGCGGCGGCGCCGTCGGCGTATATGGTGATGCCCAGATCCAAGAACTTTTTGGCAAGTTTCAACGCGTCGTATTTGTCTACGTCGCGGACGGAGATATAGACTCCGCGGTTTTCCTTGTTGATGTCTATTTTGAATCCCGCGGCGGTCAGCCCTTTGAACAGAGCTTCCACAATGGTCTTTCCTACGCCCAAGACTTCGCCCGTCGATTTCATCTCCGGCCCCAGAATAGAATTGACGTTTCTCAGCTTTTCGAACGAGAATACCGGCACTTTTGCGGTAACGTACGGGACCGTCTTTGCCAAACCGCTGCCGTATCCCAGGTCCTTTAGCTTGCCGCCCAGCATTATGTGGGTGGCTATATCCACCATGGGTATGCCGGTAACCTTACTAAGATACGGTATTGTACGCGACGCCCTGGGATTTACTTCGATGACGTATAATTCGTTTTCATAAATGACGTATTGAATGTTCACCAATCCGCGCGTGCCCAATAATAACGCCAGCCTTGTCGAACAATCGACGATTTTTTCACGCATTACGTCCCCTATGTTATACGGGGGATATACCGCGATCGAATCGCCCGAATGTATCCCTGCGCGTTCTATGTGTTGCATGATACCGGGCATCAGAACGTCCTCGCCGTCGGAAATGACGTCGACTTCCAATTCCGTTCCCATCAGGTATTTGTCGATAAGTATCGGAGATTCTATCCCGGTACTTAAAATCAGATTCATGTATTCTTCGACGTCGGATTCGTTATAGGCTATCGTCATGTTCTGACCGCCTATGACGTAAGACGGTCTGACCAACACGGGATAACCCAGGCTTTCCGCAACGTGCACGGCGTCGGACAAATTCGTCACGCCGTAGCCTTTGGGGCGTTTAAACCCTACTTCTTCCAACAGTTGGTCGAACCTTTCCCTGTCCTCCGCCTTGTCTATTCCGTCTGCGGAAGTGCCTAATACTTTTATGCCTTTTTCGTCCAAGTGCTTTGTCAGCTTTATCGCCGTCTGTCCGCCGAACGCCACGACTACGCCGATAGGCTTTTCCACGGCGATTACGTTGTCGACGTCCTCCGGCGTCAGCGGCTCGAAATACAATCTGTCCGCAACGTCGAAATCGGTAGATACCGTTTCGGGGTTATTGTTGATGATACTGACCTCGTAGCCCTCGCGCTTTATCGCCCAGGCGCAATGCACGCTGGAATAATCAAACTCTATGCCCTGACCTATTCTGATGGGTCCGGAACCCAATACCAAAACCGTCTTTTTGTTGCGGTCTATGTGCCTGTAAGCCTCGTCCTCGTCGGCATAGGACGAATAGAAATAAGGCGTTTCGGCGTCGAACTCCGCAGCGCAGGTATCGACCATTTTGTATACCGCATTGCGGTGTTCGGGAACCTTATGCCCGGAAATGCGTTCCAAAGCTTTGTCGGTATATCCCAAACGCTTGCCCGTCAGATACTGCTCTTTATCCAACGCTTTCCCCGCAATCGCCGTTTCAAAGTCGGCAAGATTTTTCAGCTTGTTTATAAAGAACCTGTCTATTTTCGTGATTTGGAAAATACGGTCTACGGAGATTCCCTCTTTCAAAGCTTTGAACACGGCAAAGATACGCCTGTCGTCGCACGCCGCCATTAATTTTTCGGAATCGTATTCGGAAATTGCCGGCATATTCAAAGTGTCTATGCCTATTTCGGCTCCGCGAACGGCTTTCATGATAGCCGCTTCGAAAGACGTCGCGATACTCATAACCTCGCCCGTCGCTTTCATCTGCGTTCCCAAAGTCCTGTCGGCATACACGAACTTGTCAAAGGGCCATTTCGGGAATTTACAGACTATATAATCGACCGCCGGTTCGAAACAGGCGCAAGTCTTTCCCGTGACTTCGTTTTTGATCTCGTCCAGAGTATACCCCAACGCAAGCCTGGTCGCCACTTTGGCTATGGGATAGCCGGTAGCTTTACTTGCCAGCGCCGACGAACGCGACAGCCTGGGGTTTACCTCTATTACGGCAAAGCGCATCGAATCGGGATCCAGGGCGTATTGGCAGTTGCAACCGCCGATAATGTTCAGCTTCGATACGATGTCTATCGACGCAGAACGCAACATTTCGTATTCCTTGTCTGACAGCGTCAATGCAGGCGCAACTACTATGGAATCGCCCGTGTGCACTCCGACGGGATCGACGTTTTCCATACTGCATACGGCAATAGTATTGCCTATGGAATCGCGCACGGCTTCGAATTCTATTTCTTTCCAACCGTAAATATACTTTTCGACCAGGATTTGGGAAATCGGCGAAACCTCTATGCCGCCCGCCGCCACTGTTTTCAATTCCTCTGCGGAATAAGCCACGCCGCCGCCGTTGCCGCCCAAGGTAAACGCGGGGCGCACGATGACGGGATAACCTATTTTTTCGGCTGCGTCCAAAGCCTCTTCCACCGTCGAAGCTATGTCCGAAGGTATACAAGGCATATTCAACGATTCCATCGTTTCCTTGAACAGCTCTCTGTCCTCGGCAAGGCAGATCGAATCGGCGTCGGTACCTATCAATCTGACGTTATGCGCCTTTAAAAAGCCTTCCTTTTCCAACTGCATGGACAGAGTCAGCCCGGTTTGTCCGCCCAAAGTTCCCAATACCGAATCGGGTTTTTCCTTTATGATGATACGTTTTACCGTTTCCAAAGTCAGGGGCTCGGTATAAATGGCGTCCGCCAAAGCCGCGTCGGTCATGATCGTTGCCGGGTTG
>DVNF01000058.1 GCA_018714575.1 Candidatus Stercoripulliclostridium merdigallinarum | reverse complement strand
CCGCCAACGGTTCGCTAACTTCAAACGTCCATTTCGCGCCCGAACGCGACACAAAGTCGACGGACGCCGTAGGCGACAACACTAAATTCTCCTTTACCCAAGCCGTCATCTCCGATTCGGATTTGCCCGTTTCCAAACATACCGCGTCGGTACTTTTTACGACGGCTTCCGACAGATCGACCAGGAAAGTGGCAAGGAAAGAATTGCCCGTTTTGTCCGATTTCAAATAGGCGTTTACGGCTATGGCGGCGTCCGCCCTCTTTAGCGGCGTTACCAACCCCGTTTCGTCTACCGACAGATAATCTTCCGCGGAATCGCCGTCTTCGGAACTGCCCGAAAACGCGCCGATAGACCATTCGGTTTCGTCCCCTTCCAATACCTGGAACGCGCTGAACGGAGTCGCGGAGGTATAAAACCTTTCCGCTCCGTGCAATTTTACCGTTTCGGATGTCGGTTCGCCGTCCGAATTGGGCCCGTAAGCCGTCGCTACGGGATCGGATTGCCCGTCGCGATAAACCTCGAAGCGTTGTACTTCGATCGTGGTAATGTGGAAATTGACGGTTTTTACGACGTCGATATTCCCTGCCGGACGGATTTCCATGGCGCAAATACCCGGCTCCTCCGGGCGTATCCAATAACGGTTGGTCGAGCCTTCCATCTTTTCCAAAGAAACCTTGCCCGCCATGCCCTCTTCCGCGGTCAGCCGCCAAACTATCTCCTTGTTCTGCACAAAGCCGGGCAATACGTCTATTACCAAATAGTCCTCGGCGTCGTTGACGTCGATTTCTATCAAACCGCCGTCCTGAACCTCGGTATCGTCGAAACGGTGGATCCTTAAATTGTTCGGATTTTCCGCGGTGACTTGCAGAATGATATCGCCGGTCACGCTAAGCGCCAACACGACGATCACAGGAATTATGCAAATTACCGCTATCAAAAATTTTTTCATTGTCTGCTTATACTCTGTCATTTTGCCGAATCCGCAGTGCGAAAATCGGCAAAATTTGATTTTTTCGTTTTAACCCCTTTCTCCGGTTACCCAAACCGGCATTTTTTATGCGGTTTACTTAGCAATTTTGTTGTAAGCTTTTTTCAGTCCGATAGAGTATCTCAGCACCGCCGCGACGAAGAATACGCACACCAAAGCGGTGACCGCATAATACATATAAGCGGTGGTGAATTCTATCTTTCCGATGGGCTGATCCATTATCGCATAAGGGATTTCTATCGAAAATCCGGTATTGCCCAGATAGCCCAAAAACATACAAATTATGCCGATGACGACAGCTACCGCAAAGCCCATCGCGACCGCCAGAGTCGTCGAAGCGTTGTTGTTTACTACCTCGCCTTCGCCGGAGAGGTTAAAGTAAGGATGCGCTATATCCATTCGCATGGCTATCAGCGTTTCGGCGATGGCCACTAGCTCTACCATCACGAACAGCCATATCGCGTCGGTCAGGTTGACTTGTTTCGTGAAATACAACACAACCGCGCAGACGGCGTTTGCGGCAACGGATACCAAAAAGAACATCGTGAACTTTGCGAACAACTGTTTCTGAATGGATACGGGCGCCACTTTCGTGTGGTAGAAGTTATCGCCTTCGCGGCTGGTGGAAGTCGCCGCGAACGAAGTGATGACGGTTGCGAATATCAGCATGACCAGCATAGTCATACCCAACGCTATCTGTTCGCCGATTTGGTTTTCGCCCAATCTTCCCGTTATCTCGTTACAGAAATATATCATGACCGGCATGGCGCATGCCAAAACGAAATATTGGAACGAATAGTTCACCGAGCGGAATACCTGTAAAAATTCCTTTCTCAGCAACGTCACGAAAATAGGACGGCGGCGGTTCTTTGTAACGTGTTTGAACGCC
This sequence comes from Candidatus Stercoripulliclostridium merdigallinarum, assembly GCA_018714575.1. Classification (GTDB taxonomy): domain Bacteria; phylum Bacillota; class Clostridia; order Christensenellales; family DTU072; genus Stercoripulliclostridium_A; species Stercoripulliclostridium_A merdigallinarum. The sequence goes on along the minus strand of DVNF01000058.1, from coordinate 5,144 downwards.
GAACCTTCGACTTCGACGTTGTTCAACAGCGTCTTTGCATACAGGAAATAAATTATAAAAATCATTCCTATCAACGTTAGCCCCAACATCCCTATCAACGCGGGATAAGCGATATACAGTTCCTTACCCACCATGACGTCGGCAAAGTATTTTGCGGGGATCAGCCACTTAGCGACGGTTTCGATGACTGCGACCATTTCGTCGCTGAACACCGAAAACGCGGTATCGTTCATATAAGTGACCATGCTGTTGAACAGCAGCATATATAACGCAAAGCCCGCGGTCACCAATATCGCCAATCCGATGATGATCAGGATAAATTTGTTGCGGATCCTGTTTGTCAGGTGCATTATCGGGATCGCCAAAATGTTGCTGAGGAAGAAGTTGATGAACACCATCAGCAATATCGGCACGGGGATCTTGACGTAGAACGCTACCCCCAGTCCCGACACCGAAGCGTAAGCTACCAGGAACGGAGCCATTACCACGGTGGTGACTATGAATTGACTCAGGAACAAAAACAACGTCTTTGAAATAAAGACTTCGGCTCCCGACACGGGGTAGCGCATCAAAATTTCGTTGTCGCCTTTGTAGTACAAAACTTTTATCGTACTTGAAATGCCGGTAAACAGCATGAATATGAAAATTGCCGTGACCAGGAGTACCAAAGCCTCGTATAACATTCCGCCCGTTTCGAACATTTCGAAGAACAGTCCCGCCACCCAATAAATGGCATATATGACGGCGCCCAACAGAACTATCGTAAACAGTAATTTCAGATAGGATTTGAAATCGGTCAGCGAATAGTTAGAGAAACGGTTTTTGATCTCCAGCCTCAGCAGAGTGCGAATGTTGCCGTTCATTTATCCCCTCCTGAGCAGAGTACGTTCGTTAATGATGTCCTGTTCGGTCGCCGTGATCTCGCAGAAGCGTTTTTCCAAAGTTTCCTTGTTGCCTTTGATGTGCAGATCTATCACGTCCTGGAGTTTGCCGTCTTTGATAATGGCAGCTCTGTCGCAGATCTTTGCCACCAGATCCAGGTTGTGGGAGGAGAAGAATACGGTATTGCCTTCGGCGCAGTGGTCGTCCATCCTCTTCAGTATCTCTGCCATCGACTGATGGTCCAAGCCCATCATCGGTTCGTCCAACACCCACAGCTTCGGGTTATGGATCAGCGCGGCTATGATGCAGATCTTTTGTTTCATACCGTGCGAATAAGATTTGATTTGGGAATCGACGGCTTTGGTCAGTTTAAATTGATTGACGTATTTTTCAAAACGGTCGTTGCGGTCGCGTTTGGACACCTTATACAGGTCGGCGGTATAATTTACGTATTCCCTGCCCGTCAATTTTTCGTAAACGGAATGGTTGTCCGGCACGTACCCCATATTCAGTTTAGCGTTGATGGGATCCTTTTGAATGTCGTAACCGCAGATGGTTATCGTCCCGGAGTTGAACGGATAAATTCCCGTCAGACATTTTATCGTCGTAGATTTTCCCGCACCGTTTTGTCCCAAAAATCCGAATATCTCGCCCGGTTTTAAAGACAACGACAGATCTTCCACCGAAAAGCGTTCGGAATTCAAGTACTTCTTGTACAAATGGCTAATTTCCAGCATTCGATTTTTCTCCTGTTCCATAACGCGCATGCGCGCACGCACAATATATATATTATGCGCGCGCACGCGTTTTTCTTATAAATACTTAACTCATATTATCATATAAAATATACGCTGTCAAACACTTTCACTAATTTATATCCTTAATACGGTAGTTTTTCGGTCGCTAAAAATCGACTTTGGGTATCAAAATGCCCTCTTTTCGGGCAAAAAAGTCATGCTTTATCCTTTGCCGACGCCGTGAGCACAGCCGCTTCGGGCAAAAAAAGTCCGCCCCCTAGGCGGAAATTACTGTTTTTCGTTCGGCAAAATTTTTAAGCACGGGGAAGGCTAACCGTTTTTTGACGTTGCGGCGATCAGAAAATCGAAAACGTTGTCGAAACGTTCTTCGGCGGACAGCCCTTTGGCTTTGAACAGAATTACCGGAAACGCCCTGGGAGTCAGTACGGCGACAGTCGAAAACCTTTCCAACGCGTCCAACACGGCGGTGTTTTTGTATACGGCGGAGTCTTTGAATTCCAATCCGGCGCCGTTTTTCGTGGAAACGACCTTTTTTACTCCCAAACGTTTTGCCAAATTTTTCGCCAAACCTATCTTTGCCAAAAGTTTTGCCGATTCGGGCGCTTTCCCGTACACGTCCTCGGTGTCGGACAGGAAAGAACGCATTTCTTTCAGGTTTTCCAGCGACGCCGCACGCTTATAGAACGCCACTCTGGCGTCGGGATCGGAAATATATTCCCTGTCCAATTCGGCGTCGCCTTCGACTTCCATTGTAACTTCGAAATAGCCTTCGGTGTTTTTTGCGGTGCCGGTCAGCTCCTCGATGCTTTCTTTTAAAATGCGGCAGTACATGTCGTAGCCTACGCGCTCCATGTTGCCGTGCTGTTCTTTGCCCAAAACGTTACCCGCTCCGCGGATCTCCAGATCGCGCATGGCGATCCTGAATCCGGAACCCAATTCCGTATACGAAGTCAGCGCTTCCAAACGCTTTGCCGCTTCCTCGGTGATGACGGCGCCCTCCCTCACGGTGAAATATGCGTAGGCAAGTTTCGGACTTCTGCCGACTCTGCCCCTCAGTTGGTACAGCTCGCCCAAACCGAATCTGTCCGCGTCGACGACTATCAACGTGTTCGCGTCAGGAATGTCTATGCCGTTTTCGATAATAGCGGTCGCAATCAGAATATCGGCTTTTTTATCGTAAAACGCCTGGATCCGTTCGTTCAACATGTTAGGCGGCATCTGCCCGTGAGCATAAATTATCCTGACTCCGTCGCCTAACAGCTCTCCGACGTGTTCTGTAAATTTTTCTATTCCCTGCACGCGGTTGAACAAAATATAAACCTGACCGCCCCTGCCGACTTCGCGCATACAGGCGTCTTTCAACAACGAATCGGTCAGCTCCACCACGTAGGTTTCGACCGGCAACCTGCCCTCCGGAGGCGTTTCCAAAACCGAAATATCCCTGATACCCGACAGCGACATATGCAACGTCCGCGGTATCGGAGTCGCCGACATGCTCAGCACGTTTACGTTGGTTTTCAACGCCTTTATCTTTTCCTTGTGTTCGACGCCGAAGCGTTGTTCCTCGTCCAATACCAATAGCCCCAGATCGTGGAAAACGACGTCTTTGCCAAGCAATCTGTGCGTTGCCACTACAACGGACGTTTCGCCCGATTTAATACGCTTTAGGGCTCCCGATATATCTTTTGAGGATACCAAACGCGACAATAAATCGATTTTGATCCCGAACGGTTCAAGGCGCGAAGCTATGGTCTGAAAGTGTTGATTTGCAAGTATCGTAGTCGGCGCCAGCACCGCCGCCTGTTTGCCTTCCACCACCGTTTTGAATATGGCGCGGACGGCGACTTCCGTCTTTCCGAAACCGACGTCGCCCACCAACAGTCTGTCCATGACCTTGCCCGATTCCATATCGCTTTTGATTTCGGCGGTAGCCACCAACTGGTCGTCCGTCGGAGTAAACGGGAACGCGTCCTCCAATTCCTTTTGCCAAACGGTGTCCGGTTCGTATACGTGACCCTTGGCGTGCAAACGCTTTTCGTACAGCGACTTTAAATCGATCGCCATCTGTTTTACGGAATTTCTGACGCGCTCCTTTACCTTCTCGAACTCATGGCTCTTCATGGAATGGATATGCGGTTTTTGCGCGCCGGTATAGCGTTCGACCTCGTCCAATCTGTCGGTCGGCAAATACAATTTGTCGCCGCCTTTATACAAAATACAGAAATAATCGCGGGTGCCCAGCGAGGTGGTCAACGTCTGCATTCCGTCGAAAATACCTATGCCGTGTCGTTCGTGAACGACGTAATCGCCCTTTGCCGGCATGACGAATTGACGGCGCTTTACCGACGCCTTTTGCCGCACCGCACCTTTTTTCAGCACGTCCTCGGTACCGATCACCACTAACCCGTAGTCGGGATAGGAAAATCCGTGCTTTAACCTCTTCGGGACCAACAACAGCGGATACGTGTCCGAAAGGTCTTCGGTTATGTGCGCCGAAAGCCCGCGCTCTTCGAAAAATCCCGACAAAGTTTTCGCCGTGCCCTCGTCCCCGGCAAAGACGATCACTTGCCTGCCGACGATCATCGCCTGGGAAACGTCGGTTTTCAAAGCTTCCAAATTCAAATGGTAACGCGTCAGTTGCGGCGACGAAATAGTCAGTATCTTTTGCGCGTTGAATAACGGATTCGCTTGCAACAGCTGTTGGAAACCCAATACTCTGTTAAAAGAAGAAACCGCCGAAACTACCTTTTCTGGCGAAGATATGGCGTTAGAGTGCCCGGACGAAACCGAACCGCTTTCCCGTAAAGCCCTGACTCTGGTCAAATGCTGTTCGCGGGTCAGAATGATCTTGTCGTAAACCGCGCGCGGATCGTCGAACACCAAAACGCCGCCTTCGGGGATATAGTCGAACACCGTGCCGCGTTCGTCCAAAAAAGGCAACGACCAAACCAAGGCGGGGTCGGTCGGGTCCGCAGTCAGCTTTTCCAACTGCGCCCCTATGATCTCGCCAAGTTCTCTGTATGCGTTTCGCCTTTCGTTTAAAAGTTCGTTTTGGGCTCTGATAACTCCGTTTTTGGATACCAAAATATCGCTTCTTGGTGAAATTATCAATTCGTTGATTTCTCTGACCGACAACATTGTGTCGGGCGCGAACAATCTGATGGATTCTATCTCGTCGCCGAAAAATTCTATACGCGCCGGCATATCCAAAGCCGACGTCCAGACGTCCAGGACGTCGCCCCTGCGCGAAAATTCGCCCACCCGTTCCGGAGCGGCGGTACGCTTGTACCCGCCGTCGGTCAGGACGTCTTCCAATATTTCCGGAGGGATCTCCTCCCCGGTCTTTAACCGCTTTATCGCCTTTTTAAACAGGTTTATGTCGGGGAACCAATCCAACAAAGATTCGGCTGAAACGGTAGCGGCTACGGCTTCGCCGGTCAGGATGTCCGCCAAAGCGCCCGCCCGTTGAGCCGCCGATTCCGAAAAATTCAGCTTTGAATTTAC
>DVNF01000057.1 GCA_018714575.1 Candidatus Stercoripulliclostridium merdigallinarum | reverse complement strand
CCTTATGGAAGGTTAAGGTTAGGATTAAGCTTAAGATAACCTAGCCTGCCGCAAAAGCGTATCCGCGATCCCGACAGCTGATTTTAAACAATCTGCAAGGCAAAAAAAACACCTCCCGACGCCGCTAAGCGCAGGAGGCTTTTTGTTCGTATTATAGAACTTTGATAACGGATGCGATAAAGTTTTTTTCTATTCGTCTTCCTCTTCGCCGTCCTCGTTATCTTCATCGCCGTCTTCGTCTTCTTCCTCGTCATCGTCGACGTCGCTGTCGTCGCCGAGATCGTCCGGGTATTCGAAGTCGTCATCGTCCGCCGATCCGTCGAATTCTTCGTCGGAATCCCAATCTTCTTCTTCGCTTATATCGTCCAAGTCGTCCGCCAAATCGTCCAGATCGTCCAAATCGTCCAAGCCGTCCAAGCCGTCCAGACCGTCCAAATCGTCGTCCATGTCGTCCGCCAAATCGTCCGCCAAGTCTTCTTCCGCCAGCTCGTCCATATCGGCGTCGGGTTCGGTTTCGTAGGAATCCGAACCGTCTTTTTCAGCCATTTCTTTCAGGCATTGTTCGCAGTATTTTTCGCCCTCCGCCACGTAATTGGTGTGGCAACGCGGGCACAGCCCTTCTTCCAAATCTTCGTCGTCGTCCGGAACGGTATCGACTACGCCGCGCATTTCGGCTTCGCATATCGGGCAATATTCTTTGTCCTCCGGGATATAATTAATTTCACATCTGGGACATTTTTTGAATTTAGGCATTGTTGTTTTTCTCCTTGTTCGGGAATGCCGATTCCCGCCTTTTATTTCAAGTGGCTATATTATATTTACTATGCACGCATTTGTAAATACTTTTCACAAAATAAAATTAAAATTTTTTTATTTTTTTATTGACCCGTCGTTAACGTTTCGGCAACGTAAAATCGGCGTTTAAAATTCAACTTCACGGCAATAATTTTTGCGGAGGTCAATATGTCGACTGTGAAAAAGATTTTTACTCCTACGACCGATAAAGTTTTCAGGTTTATAGTGGCTCCGTTGGTGCTGGTCCTGGTGGCGGCGCTGATTGTGATCGGCTTTTTCGACTACGAAGATATGCCCGCCGAAGCCGCGGTATTAAAGCGCGGATCCAGCGGCGATACGGTACGCGAATTACAAACGCGCCTGAAAAATTGGGGATATTACACCGGTTCCGTAGACGGCATTTACGGCAGTCAGACGGTGGCGGCGGTAAAGTACTTTCAGCGTGTGAACGGTTTAACCGTTGACGGTATCGTCGGTGAAAAAACGGCTGCGGCTGTCGGTATTTGGTTGGGCGGCGGCAGTAGCTCCGATACCGGATATTCCTCCTCCGACGAGTACCTGTTGGCGCGTTTGATCTATGCCGAAGCCAGAGGTGAACCTTATACCGGGCAGGTAGCCGTAGGCGCGGTGGTACTGAACAGAGTCAGATCCTCTTCGTTCCCGAACACCATTGCCGGAGTCATTTATCAGCCTTGGGCGTTTTCGGTGGTAAACGACGGACAGATCAACCTTGCCCCCAACCAAACGGCGATAAACGCGGCGCGCGACGCCATGAACGGTTGGGATCCCACATACGGTTGCCTGTATTATTACAATCCCAAAACGGCTACCAATTCTTGGATAAAGCAAAAGCCCATTCATCTGTCCATAGGCAATCACGTATTTTGCGCTTGACAGAAAGCGCGTCTAATAAATTGCGGAGAATTATATGAAAAAAGAAACCAGAATGAGGATAATCCACCTGAGCGTTGCCGTATTGCTGACGGCGGCATTGGCTGTCAGCCTTGGGGTGTTCGCGGCGCGCAGCGCCGATTTGAATACCGAATTGGGCGCCCTGTACGACTCGGCTTATTATGAGCTGGTGGACAATATGGGCGACTTGGAAAACAAGCTGAAAAAATTGGACGTGGCAACGGGCGGTAAACTGCAAAGGGAGCTGCTGGAAGGTATTTACACCGATTCCGAAGTCGCGGTAGGGTATATAGCTACGTTGTCGGGCAGAAACGGAGAGATCACTCCCGCATTGAAGTTCGTGAACCAACTGGGCGATTACGCCGGATACCTTTCCAAAAAAGCCGAAGCCGAAGGGTTGACAGCGGACGAAAAGGATACGTTGCGGAAATTGGGCGAGATCGTCGGTCAGCTGAACGAAGCTTTTTTGGCGGCGGGTGAAAGCGTCGCCGAAGGCGGTAATATTTACGCCGCCCTGGGCGACGAATTGGGCGCAATCGGCGATATATACGAAGCCGTTTCCGATAACAACGTCGAATATCCCGAATTGATATACGACGGACCTTTTTCGGACGGGTTGAACGACAGGGAAACCAAGTTCCTGAACGGTAAAGAAACTATTACCGCCGACGAAGCGGTATCCGTTGCGGGCGAAATCTTCGGCGGTGAGTTCAGCTATGCCGGAGAAAGCGATTTCAGTATCCCTTCGTACATGCTGACTTCCGGCGAAAGGAACGTCAGAGTGACCAAAGCCGGCGGATACGTCCTGCAGTATTCGGACGGCAGCGCTTCATCCGGTTCCGAATCGGGGTCCGGCAAAACCTTGGACGAAATAATAACTTCCGCGGGTGCGCTACTGAACGAATTGGGATATTCCGATATGCGGGGAGTATGGGCTTCGGAAAGCGACGACGCGGTATATATCAACTTTGCTTTCGTTCGTGACGACGTCGTATATTACCCCGACCTGATAAAGGTCAAAGCTTCGCCGGAAACCGGCGCGGTCATCGGGATCGAAGCCATGAACTATATATATAACCATACCGAACGTCCGTCGCCCGTCTTTGCCGATATAGAAATCGTTCTACCGGAGGGTTTTTCGGAATCGGCGCGCAAGAGGGCGGTTATTCCCACGGATTTCAATACCGAGATCGCCGTTTACGAAGTGTCCGGCGAGTATGAAAACGGCACTTATTACGTTTACTTCGACGGCGTTACCGGCGAAGAAACCGAAGTCATGCGAGTCATCGAGGACGGAAACCAAGGAATGCTGATAGTATAGCAAGCTATGATTGACTTTCCGCCGAAGTTAGTATATAATTTATACGCTTATTAGCCGATACTACCATTAGCGGAGTCATAAATGAAAAAATTCGTTATAATATTGTTGGTCATGATACTTGTCGTAACGGCGGCGCTGACAGCCGTTTCCTGTAACGGCAATACCAACGTGCCCGGCGCCGTGTGGGCAAACGGAGAAACCGTAAAATACGACATCATGCGCGGCACGGAAAACCTGGGTACGCTGACCGTCACGCTGGAAAAACTCTCTCCCAACTCCGAAGCGACCTTGAACGCGACAGGCGAAACGTATAAGATCAACTCCTCCGCTCACGGCACCAGGATCACCGTCACGGCACAGGCAAACGACGGCACGGAATGGCTGAAGTCGGAAAGCATCATGGATATGTTTACCTCGATAGCTTCTTACAGAAAAGTTAATTACAACGGCAGCAATTACGAACTGAAAAGCCGTTACGAGGATAAATACTACTATTTCAGCATTAACGGCGGCGCGGAGGAACGTCTGCGCGTCGGCGAATCGGGCTTTGTGGATCGCGAACAACTATACACCGTGGTCAGAGCCTACGACCTGGACGCAGGTTATTCCGGACAATATAAAATAGCCGATCCGCTGTCCGACGAAGTCGTCACGATAGGCGTTTCTTCCGGCGGCGAAACGATATACAACTATGAATATACGGTAACCAACTTCGAGGGCACCGTAACGACGATGAACACCACCGACGCGATCGTTATGAACTTTGCGCGCACGTCGACTCCCCAAGGTATGGCGATCACGGTCGTTTATTCGGCTACCGACGCGTTGGAAGTCCTGGGCAATCCCGCAGGCGGCGGCTTTGCGGCAGGCGGCAACTCCTCCGTGCGCATACCGCTGAGGATAGTCGAAAACGACATAACCTATAACATCAGGGAAATCACCTGCAGATAGCCGTTTATAGGTAGTCGATACTAATCGGTCGATAGCCGACTTCGATAAACCGGCTAGACCGAATAATAATATGTATCTTTTATTAAAGTATTAAAGCCCGAAAGTTCGGGCTTTTTATTTAAAGTAAACGCCGGATAAAGTTAGGGCGGTTAAAGGTGACAAACACCCGAAAAGTTTCGAAGCCCGATCATACGGGCGCCGAGTATGGCGGATAGCCGTTTTAGCTGAGCAGGAGGGATTTTGCCGCCGCAGGCGTTTTCCGACAAGGTATGCCCTATTTAAAAAGCGTTACCGCGGCTGACGGCGCGGTAACGAGCGGAAAAGAGTGCGGTACCGTGAGCTAGTCAACATCATTTACGGTTAGCGCATAATTGAATATAAAAAAGATAATTAAAAATTATGATATAACCGCTAGCCTATTTTGTGTAAATAAAAAGTAAGAAATTCCATAATTTACCAATTATAAGGCAGGTTGAAAACCTTATTTTATACCGCGTCGACTTACATTTTTAGTGGATATTTTCAGCTTTATGGGTAACTGAAACCTATCAAAAAGTAACCATTAATGCATTTTTATGGTATATTTATGAATAAAAGGTAAATACTGTGTCAACGGAAAGCGATATTTTTGTATTGTGACACAGAATTTCAAAAAAACACTAGACAAAATATTGAATATAAGGTAGAATACAGTAGAAGGTCCATAATACATACTTCGGTTTTTATACCGAGGTGACAAAGGAGGTAGTTTATGTCACTCATCAAGGAACGGCTTATCGAAGAACTGCGTTATTCTCCATACACCACGGTAGAGCTTGCCAAAAAGGTGGGCGTATCTCCCGAAATGATAACCCAGTATCGCACGACGGATAAACTTCCGAAACTGGAAACCTTTGCGGAACTTTGCAAAGCGTTGGATTGTTCGGCCGATTATATTCTTGGATTGACGGATCGTCCGTAATCCGAAACGACAAAACAGGAACGTTTAGCCGTTATTGACGCCGAATATTAAGATGCCCGCACTAAGTGCGGGCTTTTCTTAAATAAATTTTTGGTAAATTTTCTGTTTTTACCGGTAAAATCCGACTGTAAACTATATCAATCGTGCCACGATGACGCTGCCGTCGTCGGGCGGAACGTCGCCGGTGGAGTATTCGTCCATGATAGCCGCGGCTATGTCGTCGGGGTTTACGAAGGGTTTGGACGTAAGAATATCCGCGATGCGATCCGTGCCCAGCGAATCTATGACGCCGTCCGATAACATTATCAAAAAATCCTCCGGAGACAGCGTGATTTTATCTAATGACGGCGCCGATTCGACGATGCCCAGCGGCAAAGTGCCGCACTCGATGATCTTTACGTCGCCGCCGGACAGCACAAAGCTTTCTCGCGCGCCTTGTTTTATGATTTCCGCAGTACCCGTTTCGGTATCTATCAAAGCTATATCGACGGCGTTGAACTCCTCCGTGTTTCGAACCGACAGCAATTTGCCGGTACATTCGACGGCGGTTTCCGAATCGAAACCGGCGCGCGCGAAACATTCTATCAATCGCACCGCGGAAGAAGCGTTCTTGCCTGCCGCCGAATCGTGTCCCATGCCGTCCGACAATACGATCAAGGCTTTGCCGCGGTCGGGGCTGAAGACCTTATGCACGTCGCCGCTGCCGAATTCCCCGGCAGAGATCCGTCTTTCGCCGTAAGCCAGGCGGTATTTAGGTTGCTTTACATACGTCAGCGAAACTCTGCCGAAAGCTCGGGTTTCCTCGCCGGAGCACTGCATTTTTACGGCAGTCGCTTTTTCTATTACCGATTTTACGACGTTACGGTCGCAATTCTCCGGAACCGTCAATTCGACTTCGTCCCCAAATACCAAAGCTTCGGCGTATATCGAATGTCGCGCCAGGTTCCGAACGATGGCGGATTCAGCCGCTCCGTTATATATCAAAGGCTTTGCAACGCGTTCGGACAGGGCGCCCAGGGCGGAGGACAAAGAGTTGACCGCTGCGATCAACAGCTTTTTATTTTCCGAAGTCTGCGATTTCTCTTGGTTTATTTTTCTTTCGTTTTCGGCGATTTCACCGGCGCAATCTATCAATTTTTTCAATCTAACGCAGACCGAACTTAAAAACGGGGTGGCGTCCAGGATCGAGGCTTTGCCGTTTTTCAAAGCCGCCTCTGTCAGCTCGCCCAGGGCGCTTTCGGGTTCGGAACCTCCCAGCGCGCGCATACAGCGTTCTTTGCCGGGGCAATTGTCGCAAACTTTGGTTTGTAACAAATGTTTCAATTCCGCCATACGCGCGGGACTGCCTTCGTAGTCGTCGGTCAAAGCCGTTCTTAGGGCTAAGTATGCCGCGCCCAAAGCGGCGATTTTTTTACCTGCCGCGGCGCGCTCCTTGTTGATCAAGGATCGTTTTAACAACTCTCCGAAAACGGGCAGAGAAAGTTTCGCCAGCTTTTTATCGGGGATTATTGCGGAAACTATCGCAACGACTCCGGGCGCGATCAACGAAAAAGGCTCGGGGCGTAAAACGCCTACAGCCATACAGGCGGCATGTAAAGCTAGTCCCGCAAGTCCGCCGAAACGACTGATTTTATTGAACGCTAACAGCGAAAAAGCGTATACGGCGGCGGTGATCACGGTGTTTTCGCCGGCAAAAGCCGCGCCCGTGACAGCAGAAAGCGCGGCTCCGGCAAGTGCGCTCCAGGATGGCGAAAGCAATCGGGCGACGGCAATAAACAGCGGCGGCAACGCCGAAAACTCACCGAAACTCAGATGCGCTAACACAAAGCCCGCCATACAGCCGGCACCCAGAAAGGCAGGGTATTCGTCGGCAGTCGGAGGGTGTGGAAAATCCAAGAAGCGCAGGAGGGTAGCCGCCGCGCGCACGGCGAAAAACGAAACGATCGCCGAAAAGGCGGCAAGGACGTAAGAACCGAAGAAAAAATAAGGCACCGCGCATATCGCCGCCGTGATCATATAGGCGATAACCGGCAGGCGTTTTCGCAAGAAATATTGTACCGTCAACAGTATCAAAGCGACTGCGGCGGCGCTGCCCGCGGCGATCAACGAAGGTATCGAAGGCGATACCGCAATACCTGCCGCGACCAATACCGGCAGCAGTATCAACGCGTTCCTTTTCAGGTACAGCGCGGCAAAGACCGCAGGCACTGCGACGCAATACAGTCCCGATCGGGTTTCGGCGTATTTGGCAGCCGCTAAAAACAGCGAAAAACAGACATATTCCGCGATATATTTAATATTTTTCCTACTCATAGAAAAAATAATACAGCCGAACAGGGCGGCTAAAAAGGCGAAAAAAAAGGGCGCCGGGCGGAATTTGTCGGCGGCAAAAACGACGGCTTTTCGGCGGACAAAAATTTACTTTATTTTTCACATATTATATAATTTAAATGTTGACATAAAGATTAAGCATTGTATATAATATGAAAAGAGAAAATCGTTCGCAAAAGGCGCTTTCTCGGTGAGGTAATTAGAGGATGCAATACCAAAAAGAAGAGGTTCGCAACAGGATAATAAACGCGGCATTCTCGGAGTTCGAAAAGAACGGATTTTATCGTGCCAGCATGTTACAGATCAGCACTCGCGCAAAGGTGCCGATAGGTAACCTGTACCGTTATTTTAACGGAAAAGAAGCGTTATTCAAAGCTTGTGTGGATTCGGCGTATTCGTACTGTTTGACGTTAATGGATTCGGTGTTCGACGCCGGATTGAACGAAGCGGGATACGACGGAACGACAATTTCTCTTTTGAAGGGAGCCAAATCTCAAGGTCGGGGCATAAATTTACTGACCGAAAAGAGCGGCGGCTCCGAATACTCCGACTTTATCAATCAAATTACAGAATTGGGATATAGAAAATTGGAAGAAAATTTTGCGGCAAAGGGGTACCCGGTGGACGAATTCGTCGCCAAAACCATAGCCGCAAACATTACCGAAGGAGTGCTGTCGGTATTGACGCGCGCACCGGAAGAACGTCGTCAGGATCTGATGACGAAGCTGATGAATTTCTATTTCCGTGATCTGGGGGAAAGAGTCGGAGGAAACGGACAATGATGAAGAAAATTTCTACATTCATAGTCAGAAACAGAAAATGGTTCGTCATATTGTTTGCCATATTGTTGGTGGGCGGCATTGTGGGAGCTTTCTTTGTCGACACAAATTTTTCCGACGTCGCGTATCTTCCCGACGATTCCACGGTCAGCATAGGTTTGGATAAAATGTACGGCGCCTTTGGCGAAGGCGGCAACGCTTCGTCGATGGTGACCAACGTCAGCTACCAACAAGCCATAGATTTCAAGGAACAGATCGTTGATACCGCAGGCGTAAAAGACGTTATTTGGATGGACGACCTGTTTTTCGGGATAAAGATCGGCGACAAAGCTATCATAAAGGACGCGGTCAATCCGGCAGGTATCACCCAAGGCGAAGCTATTGATTATTTGTTGCGAGCATTGGACGAGGCAGGAAACAATCAGGTCACCACATTTATAAACGAAAGCCTTGTTCCGGCGCTGGGCAATATAGAGGGCGTTACTGGCGCGATAAGTCTGTTACCGTTGATAACCGGCGAAAAAGACAGCTTGACCTATTTCCTGACCGTAAATATGGGTGCGGACAAAGCAAAAGCCAAAGGATTTTTGGATCGGATCGTAGACAATTTGATTAGTGCCGTTATTAGTGCCGTTACTTCGGGCGGATTGGACGTCGGGTCTATGGAATTGCCGTCTA
>DVNF01000056.1 GCA_018714575.1 Candidatus Stercoripulliclostridium merdigallinarum | reverse complement strand
GTGACTTTTCCGTCCCGAACACCGTCCACCTCTGCCGCCGTCACGTCCTTTTCGGAGTTACAGGCGACCAGCGTCACTGCCAACAAAACTACCAACACGGCGATAATTACTTTGGTTTTCATGTTTCCTCCCGATTGGCGAAATTTCTCCGCACAGTTCGAAATTTACCTGTTCTGCGCCCGTCCTAAGCGCGTGCGGTAATTATATCTTAAATCATTATCTTACCGCGTTTTCTATATTCCGGTGTTTTCCTGCCCGATAAGCATGGGCGGTTGCACTTCCGAATCGATGTCCAAGCCTTCGGCACGGCGCAACGATTTGTCCATTTTCTCGGTGCTGTCCTCGGCTTTTTGCAATTTGTCTCTTGCCCTGTTCAATAAATCTCCCGTTGCCGCTATAGTTTCTTTGAACGTGTCGAACTTTTTGCGGAAATCGGACAGTATCTTGAATACTTCCGCCGAGCTCTTTTCTATCCTCAGCGTCCTGAAGCCTATCCTTAACGAGTTCAACAGCGCGGCGGCGTTAGTGGGTCCCGTAACGATCACCCGTTGATTGCGTTGTATCTCCTCCACCAACCCCGGAATGCGCAACGCTTCGGCGTAAAGACTTTCCGTAGGCAAATACATCAAAGCAAAGTCGGTGGTCTTAGGGGGCGATATGTATTTGTTCCGTATCGAGATGGCTTCGCTCTTTAACCGTTTTTCAAACTCCTTGCGACAGAGGTTGTATTCGGTCATGTTGCCGGCGTCAAAAGCCGCCATCATACGTTGAAAATCCTCGATCGGGAATTTCGAATCGATGGGCAGATAAACTTCGCTGCCGTTACTGCCGGGCATTTTCACCGCAAAGTCTACCATTTCCTTTACGCGCCTGCCCATAGAGGATTGGCGTTCGTATTGATCGGGCGTCAATATGTCGGTCAGCAGCGTTTCCAAAGAAAGCTCCCCCCAATTACCTCTGGTTTTAACGCCGTTCAAAGTCTTGTTCAAGTCCCCTACCGCGGCGTCCAGGCTCTTCAGCTCGCCCAGGTTCCTATACAGTTTGTCCAAAGTGTCGGAAACGTTTTTAAAGGACGAATCCAACCTTTCGTTTAACGTCTTTGTCAGCTTTTCGTCCACCGTGCCGCGGATCCTGTCCAGCTGCTCTTCGTTTTCCTTGCGGACTTTTTCCATGTCCTCGCGGGTGTCCTTCCCCAGCTTTTCCAACGATTCTTTTAATTCTTTTTTCATCTCCGCCAAGGCGGCGCGTTGAGAATCGCTCATCTCGGCAATGCGTTTTTCGTTGTTCGCAGCCTGATCTTTTACCGATTGCAATACCCTGTCGTGCAAAATGTTGGCAGATTCTCTGTCCTTTTTCGCCGTTTCGGAAAATTGGTTCGTCAATTTTTCTATTGCGCCGCTTTGGGTAACCGTATAAGTTCTTACGGTCGCCTCTATTGCTGAATTGCCGCTTTTGATTTCGGATACGATTTTATCCGAATTATCAGCGGTGCCGGAAGATTTTATTTTTCTGATCGCCATCGCCACGGTGACGATCGTCACTAAGGACAACGCTGCCGCGACGGCTGAAAGTATGATTACGGTTGTCATTAATTTCCCGTTCCGCACGCAGGCACGTTACGCGCCCGCGTGCGTACTAAATTATAATTATATTAATTTTAATCTTTTGTCTGCGTCACTTGTCTGTGTCGCTTGTCTGTGTCGCTTTTCGCGCACCCTTTCTATTTAAACAGTTCGGGGTGGTTTTTGACCATGACGTCCATGGCTTCGGAGCAAATCGTTATCGTTTCGTCGATCAATTCCTTTGTCATGGAAAGGTTCATGAAATGGTTATGGTGGTTGGTGATGAACACACCGCGTCTGACGCATTCCGCGACCCATTCCTGGTGCAGTAAAAAGTTATCCGCCTTGTCCTTTATGCGCATATAGAACAGCGCCGGAGGACCGGAGAATACCAACGGCACGTTCAATTCGTTTGCCGTCTTCATCAGCCCTGCTTCTAATCTTTCGCCCATGGCTTTGAAGTGGGCGCAAGCGTCGCCGGCGATCAGCTTATTGATATTGGCGATGCCTGCCGCAAAGGGTACTGCGCTCATCCAATAGGAACCGGTATAAGGTATCGAGCCTGCCGCGCCTTTCAAAAACTCTTTGCCGCATAGCGCCGACACGTTGTAACCGTTTGCCAAAGCTTTACAGAAGCAAATCAGATCGGCTTCGAAACCGAAGTAGTTATCGCTGCCGTGTAGCGACAGTCTGAAACCGGCGCGGATATCGTCGATGATCAATATTATGTTATTGTCGGTGCATAGCTTTCTGACTTCCTGCCAATAGCCTTCCGCAGGAAGCTCGTTGTCGACAAAGTTGCCGTGCATGTACGGAGTCGATATAAAGCAAGCTATGTCGTCGCGGTTTTCGGCTATGACCTTTTTCAGCCCGTCCAAGTCGTTCCAATCGACGTACAGCGAGTTCATGCAGTCTTCCGGCAACGTTCCCGGCGAATCGGGTTTTTGCGTCCAGGGAGCTACTCCGTGATAGTAATTGTTTACAAAGATTATCTTCTTTTTGCCGGTATAATAGCGCGCTATCATTATCGCAAACGTAGTGACGTCGCCGCCGTTTTTACAAAAGAACGCCCAATCTTTTTTTACAGTAGACGTCAACAGCTCCGCAAAGTCCACCATGATATGGGAAGGCAGTGAAGTGCAGTTGCCTAACTTTATCTGTTTCATTGCCGCGTTATCCACGTCCTCGTCGCAATAACCTGTGACGTTGGGTCCGTAACCGCACATGTAATCGATAAAGCGGTTACCGTCGACGTCCCACATCTCGGAACCTTTGGCGTGATCTACAAAGAACGGGTACGCCGAAGTCGGTATCATACAACCTTCGCCGGGACCCAGGTGACCGTAGACTCCGGCAGGAATGACTTTGCCTGCCCTTGTCATCGTTTCAACGTTTTTAGGGTAAGTGTAAGTTTTCATGCTGTCCTCCTAAGCCAGATATTTCGGAACGATGTTCAAGATTTTATTTACGTTATCCAGCATCAGCATATGTCCGCGCGTATCCAATTTGCCGGAGCTGATGCATGCCATGGCGTCCAGATCGCCGTCTATCAAACCTTTTGCCGTATCGACTGAATCGAAAGTCATAAAGGCTTTGCCGTCGTTGAGTTTCTGTCTGACGCAAGCCAACTTTGCCTCCTCTCCGTTTCCGCCGGTTTTTACCAGCGTCGCATAGCAAACGTCGCGGATCCCCAAGATAATTTCGCCGTTCTTGATACGCCGCATCGCATATCTTGCTATCGGATCGTGGTTACCGACTGTGGCAATACCCGCCACCATCGCGTAAAACGCCAATTTAGTGCTGAGTTCGCGTTCCGCGGGATCGGTAAATTCCTTTTGTCGCATCAGCTTTGCCATGTTGTCGGTCAGGACCATGAACGGACTTTTGGCGTTTCCCATAAACGACAACGTTTTAAACAAACCTTTTACGGGTATGGGCATAGCTTTTCCCTCTACGACTTTGTTGAAATGCTCCGGATCCTTGCAGATCAACACTATATCCGTTTTGATGCTTTTGTCGTACGGTAGAGCCGTTACCTTTCCGTCATCGAATATCAATACGCCGTCGGGACCGCCTCCCAACACTTTAAAACGCACGTTAATATTCTGCCTTTTGGCTAATTCACGCGCGTTTTCATCGTATTCCACGTACTTTTCCAACGTGCCCATAGCCGCATAGAAATTGACGAACGCCAAAGTTTTTACGTCGATTGCCATTTGATACCTCCTACACTTTTTATTGTTTCATGCCCCTATTAGGTGCGATTTTATCTGTTTAGCTGCGTATTTAAACGAGTTTCTATCTCTTTTTACCCCGATAGAATACCTGCGGATCGTGTCCGACGCGTTCGATGGGGTTGGCGGGATTTGACGGCGGCGGCGGATTGCCCTTCGGTATCGAATGGATGCCGCGCCTGATCAACGCTTTCTTGTGATCGCGGTTGTAGCCTTGCAGGAATTTGCGCCTGCGCCAGGCTATCAACAGTATTATGATGACAAAGATTACGAACATTGCCACCACCGAATATGTGATATACGTCAACATCGTAGCGTCGACTTCGATACCGGCTATCGATCCGTAAATCTTTTCGGGCTCTTCCGCCACTACCACGTTGGCGGTGGTCGCCAAAATATAGGTCGACAGATGATCGGTGGTGAAGTATACGGTTTCCGCGTCGGGAGAGATCCTGGACGTTTCTATCTTTGTGATCGTGCCGTCCGGAGACAGTTCGTAGACCGCAAAATAAACGTACTGTCTGTAGTCCTCGGGAATGGGCAGGGTCACCGTAATGATACCCGTGTCGAATTCCGCGCCGGCGCCTTCCAGACTCAACCTGTTGATAGACAGGATCTTTCTGGATTCCGTCGGAGCCATTTGATTGAACAGCGTCGATTGCGCCTCGATAAAATATTGCGATTCGGCGGCATACGAAGTTACCGTCAGCGACGAACCGCCCAGCTCGCCTACCAAGTGATCGCCGTCGATACTGATACCGGTGCTTTCGTCCTGCATCAACAACACTTCGCAAATACGCCTGAGTTCGGTCAGCTTGTTCAACAGGTTCGGCGTAAATACCGCCTTTTGGTCGCGCGCCAACGAATCGTATTCGTTATACACTCTGATGATATTTTGGTAATCTTCCCTGGCAACGACGTTAGTTGCCGGCAACAAGACGACTTCGTCCTCGATCGTCAAAACCTCTTCCATCAAAATTTGCAGCTTTTCGAATTCGGTTTCCAATTTCAGATAATACGTCCTGTATTCCCCTTCCAGAATAGCCTGTTGCATCCAATCGGGATAGCGTATCTGTTCGTCCTTGGTTTCAAAGTAATTGATGTAGGTAAACATCGTGTTATAGTCGGATTCCAACGTAAACGATTGCTTCGAATTGACCTGCGACAGATAGTTACGATAGGCGCCGATCTGGGTTTCCAGCATTATCAGTCTGTCTTTCAGGCGCTGTATCAGCGTTTCGAAATACTGCATTCTGCTTTCGGTCAAGCCGCCTGCCTGCGCCGCAGCGTTATAATCGTTTTCCAACCTGTTCAACAGCTCTCTGTCCTGGGTCGAAGTCGTGATGTTGTTTACCGTCAACGGGAATATAGTCATTATAAACGTCAAGGTCGTGACGTTGCCAGCCATATCCTCGACGCGGATCTCTACCCTGCCGCCATTAGAGTTGTCCACTGTGTTGGTAGCAATGATCTGACCGTTGGATAACAGGAAATTATTATAAGTCGCGCTCTTCAAATTCGCTTCGACGTAAGTGATCTCCTGGTCGATATAATATTCCAACGGCTCGCCCGTTTCGGAATTTCTGATGTTGCCGGCATGTATTACCGGGGCGACGTTATCGATATTTACCGTAAACGTATGCTCTACGGTTATGCCGTAGCCGTTGCCGCTGAC
>DVNF01000055.1 GCA_018714575.1 Candidatus Stercoripulliclostridium merdigallinarum | reverse complement strand
GATGTGTATAAGAGACAGGTAATATGCGGCAAACCTCACTCCCCGATGGCGGAGATAATTTCCCACCTGTTCGATATTCCGAAAGAGCGCGTGGTAATGGTGGGCGACAGATTGTATACCGACATACTTTTCGGCATAAACAACGGCTATCAATCGCTTTTAGTACTGACGGGAGAAACCGACAGAGAAATGTTGTCGGCTTCCGGAGTCAAGCCTACCTACGTGTTCGATTCCATCGCGGACATAATAGAGGACTAAAAAATCCGAAAAAGGTTGCAAAAGCCGCCTATATATTATATAATATTTTGCGCGGGCGTTGCCTAAGCGCGCACCCGAATACTAAATCTACCGTATACGGAGAAAGTAATGAAAAGAAAAATTCTGATTTCCGTTGCAATTATTCTGACGGCGGCACTGTTGGTGACGGTGTTGGTCGCTTGCAACAAAAGCTACAAACAGGACGCCCTTCCCGATTCTCCCGGCGCCGAAGCCGCGGTAACGTCCAATGGCGGAATGGCTGTAAAGGTGGGGAATTATCTGTATTTCATAAACGGTTATGCAGGGCAGGACGGCGATAACGAATTTAAAAACGTTGTAAAGGGCGCTATTATGCGCGCGCCTATCGAAAACGGCGTTCCGAACAGGGACAAAGTTCAAACCGTAGTCCCGAAAAACGTCTATAATTCAGAGGAAAGCTCCTCTTTGGTGATCAAAAACGGATATATCTATTTCACGACTCCGAACGACGAAAACGATTCCAACGGCGATCCTAAATCTTCCGAAATGATTTTAATGCGCTCGACGTTGGACGGTTCGAAGATCGAAACGATCGCCAAATTCGACGACTACACCGTTACCTACAGGGTTTCCGCAAACTATATCGTTTACAAAAAAGGCACCGAACTGAGGCTGATCGATCTGAACGATAAGTTCGAAGATTCCTTGGTCGCAAGCGAAGTCGGCACCGTAGTGTTCCCCGACTACGCGGACAATTCTAACGCCTTGGACGACGTGGTCTTCTATACAAAGACTCCCGCAGATCCCTATGCCTCGCATAACGAGATATGGGCGTATCGCGCAGGTTCCGCTCCGGTAAAAGCCATAGACGGACTTGGCAACTATGACATTGCCGTTCTTCCTCATCCCGCAGGCTATAGCATCACGATCCTGGACGTCGACTTCGTCGGCACGGACAAAGTTCGCTTGCATTACACAAAGACCGATTCCGGCGCGAACAAGCGCTCTACCGGCGTTTATTCCTATACTTTCGATGCGAGCTTCGCGTTTAATTCGGCAAACGAGATCCGCTATACAAAGGGCGTGACATATACCGCTTTGAAGTTCGTGGACGACATGCATATCTTGGCGACCGATTCCGATTCGATAGATATGATCTACTTTGAAAACAACGAATGGAAGCGTATGCCCGTTGTCGAAGCCGCGGCAACCGTTATGGACGTTGTCAAAACCGACAATTCCTATGCGCTGACCTACCTGCAATCCAACGTCGTAAAGAAGCTGAACTTTACGTTCGCCGGCACTCTGACTCTGGAAACGAACACCACTTTGTTCAACAACGCGTACAGCTCCGATTGGTTGGGCTTGGACCTGGTAGACGGCATAGTCTATTTCTTCAACGACGACGTTTTGGACAATATCTATTATCTGGATCTGAAAAAAGTCGATTCCCGCGACGTCAGAACGCAAACGGCGACCAGACTCGGAGTCTTCTCCGATACCGATATAATCGCCATGTTGGAATCCGATACTGCCTCTACCGAGGAATAATCGGAAGAAACAATTAGTGTATAAACTCGGTTAAATCCGACTTATAAGCCGATGACAAAAGTAAAAGTCCGCGCCCGAAGCGCGGATTTTTTATGGCGTTTTCCTTTAAATCCCGCAGGATCGGGCGAAATGGAAACAGGGTAAAAACGCGGCGGAAATTATTAAAAAATGGGGTATTGCACGACAATTTACAATATAGTATAATATATTTGACAAAATACTCTCGGAGGGCTTATGGACACGAAATACAAAGCTTTGTTCACGCCTTGGAAAATAGGCAACGTAGAAATTAAAAACCGCATAGTTTTGTGCCCTATGGGCGGAACTTCGCTGTTCGGTTGGATAGAGCCTCATCACTTTGACGAGGACGCGGCTAACTTCTTTTTGCGGCGCGCGCAGAACAACGTCGGTTTGATAATTCCGGGGATCGCGCCGCTAAGGAACATGTTGGGCAATCAATGGCTGTATAAAGCAAAGGGTGCATTTAAAAAGCTGAAACCGTATATGGAACAGATCCACGCAACGGGTGCCAAACTGTTTGTACAGCTGACGGCGGGATTCGGGCGTTCCTTTGCTTTGGACGCCATGATGGCAGATATGATAAACAACAAGCTGTTGGGAGCGTTGGCAAAGCCTTTTATCGATCCGTCATATCTCAGCGCCGCGCCCAGCGAATCTCCCAGCCGTTGGGCTGAAAACGTGACCTGCCGCGAAATGACGGTAAAGGAGATCAAAAAGATTATTTTCGCCTATGCCGAAACGGCAAAGCAGTTGATGGACGCCGGCGTAGACGGCGTCGAAGTCCACGCCGTACACGAAGGATATTTGCTGGACCAATTCACTTTCAAATACGTCAATAAACGTACCGACGAATACGGCGGCAGTTTTGAAAACAGATACCGTTTTGCCGTCGAAGTAGTAAAAGCCATAAAGGAAAAATGCGGAAAGGACTTCCCCGTAACTCTAAGGTATTCGGTCGTCAGCAAGACCAAAGGTTTTTGCGACGGAGCCGTTCCCGGCGAAGAATACGTCGAGGTGGGCAGAGATATGGAGGAATCCGAAAGAGCCATAAAATATCTGGAAGAAGCGGGCTACGACATGTTCAATGCCGATAACGGAACGTATGACGCATGGTATTGGGCGCATCCGCCGGCATATATGCCCGAAAACTGCAATCTAAGCGACGTAGCTCACATTAAAAAATTCACGACAAAACCCGTAGTTTGCGCCGGACGAATGTCCGCAGACGTCGCAGCGGCAGCGATCGCCGCAGGCGAGATCGACGCTATGGGCGTTGCCAGACAGTTCCTGACAGACGGCGAATGGGTGACAAAGCTCATGGAAGACCGTCCCGAGGATATAAAACCGTGTATTTGTTGTCACAACGGCTGTTTTACGATGTCCAAATCCAAAGGTACTGCGAACACGGCGCCTTTGTCCGATACGGCGCATATGGCGCGCTGCGCGTTGAATCCGCAGACTATGCAAGGGCATAAATACGATATTAAACCGGCGAAAGTCGCTAAAAAAGTTGCGATAATCGGCGCCGGCGTCGGCGGGATCGAAGCCGCAATGGTATTGAAAGAGCGCGGACACGACGTGGTAGTCTACGAAAAGAGCGACAAGATCGGTGGAGTATTTATTCCTGCCGCGGCACCCGATTTTAAAGAAAAAGACAAAGCATTGATAGATTGGTACCGCCACGAAGTCGAAAAACGCGGGATCGACGTCAGGTTTAATACAGAGATCAAAAATATTTCCTCCCTGGACGCGGACGAGATCATTATCGCCACGGGATCTAAACCGAAAAAACCGCGTATCCCCGGCATAGAAAAAGCCGTCGAAGCCGTAGAATACCTAAACGGCAAGGAAGTGGGCGACAACGTGGTGATTATCGGGGGCGGCTTGACGGGATCGGAAATAGCATACGATCTGGAACTGAAAGGCAAACACCCCGTGATAGTCGAAGCCATGAACGACATAATCACCACCAAAGCCATATCGCTTGCAAACTCCTCTTTCCTAAGGGACTATTTCAAATGGAAGAAAGTGCCTTTGATGTTGGAAAGCAAAGTAACCGAAATCGCGGACGGGTACGTTACCGTAGTAGGTAAAGACGGCGCCGCCCGAAAGGTAGCCGCCGATTCCGTTATTTATTCGGTGGGTTATTATTCCGCGCCTTTGGCGCCCGCGTCGAAAAACGTACACGTCATCGGCGACGCGGCGCACGTAGGCAACCTGAGGACGGTTATTTGGGGCGCGTGGGACGTAGCAACCAAAATATAAGTTAATTTAGTAGCTATAGCAACAAATATTACCTTTTATAGCGGCGCACGATTATTCGTGCGCCGCTTTTAGTAAAAGATAGCAAGCGGTTGACTTATTTAGATGACGGGGCTATAATTATATAGCCGTAGGAAATAATCGTAACGGCGAAAAACTAATAAACGAAATAAGCGATAAGAATAAAGGAGTGTAACGTAATGGAATGTTCGCATGATTGTTCCAACTGCAGCGAAAACTGCTCCGACAGAAAGGAAAATTTTCTGGCGCCCGCAAACGCGCTGTCCAACGTAAAACACGTAATAGGAGTCATTTCCGGAAAGGGCGGAGTCGGTAAATCCACCGTGACCGCGCTTTTGGCGGTGACAGCAAGGAAAAACGGTTACAAAGTCGGTATCCTGGACGCAGATATAACGGGACCGTCCATCCCGAAAATGTTCGGAGTACACCAAATCGCCGACGCAATGGACGAAGAAACCATTCTTCCGGTGGAATCGGCTACGGGCATAAAGCTGATGAGTATCAATCTTTTGTTAGAGGACGAAACAGAACCGGTGATCTGGCGCGGACCGATACTTGCGGGAACCGTAAAACAGTTTTGGTCGAACGTTGCTTGGGGGGACATAGACTATATGTTCGTGGATATGCCTCCGGGAACGGGCGACGTAGTTTTGACCGCCTTCCAATCGCTGCCTTTGGACGGCATCGTGGTAGTTACCTCTCCGCAGGAATTAGTCGGAATGATTGTTGCTAAGGCTACAAAAATGGCTGAAATGATGAACATTCCTATTCTTGGTATAGTAGAAAACATGTCCTATTTTACCTGCCCCGATTGCGGCAGTAAGCATTATATTTTCGGTAAATCCGATATTCGCGAATACGCGAAAAAGGCGGGTATCGACAAGGTGGTCGAGCTTCCCATAGATCCCGAAAACGCGCGCCTTGCCGACGCGGGACAAATCGAAAAGGCGTTTTCGGAGGAGCTGTTCGACATAATTCAATAGCATAAATTTCCGAAATCGGGGAATCATTCGGAATATGTATGATTTCCCGCGTGAACAAAAGGCTTTAAAGAAAGCTTTTAATAACTCCGACGATATTATTTTCCGTCCCGTAACTTCGGGCGGAAAGCAGGCGCTGTTTATCTTTGCGGACGGCATGATAGACGTAAAGGACGCCGATTTCGGAGTAGTCAAACCGCTGATTGCGGCTAACGGCGCTTTCACTCCCGATATGGAGGGAATGAAAGCGCTTTTTTCCACCGTTCAAAAGATAGAGCAACATACTTCCCGCAAAAAATTCGTAGAAACCGTCGCAAGGGGAGCCTTGGGACTGATAATCGAAGGCGGAAAAGACTACTTTACGTTATGTTTGCATTCTTATCCGACCCGTTCGATCGCCGAACCTCCGACTTCGGCGGTGGTGAAAGGACCGCGAGAAGGCTTTACCGAGGATTTTAAAGCCAACATGGTGATGCTACGGCGCAGGTTCGGCTCCGGTAAGTTGGTTTTCAAGCCGATGGTCATCGGCAGAGTTTCAAAAACGCAGATTAGGATCTGTTATGTAAAGGGGATAGCTTCCGAGGCTTTGGTAGAAAAGATCACTTCTAAAATCGAAGCTATAGACATAGACGGAGTAGTCGATTCTTCGGAAATTTCGGCTTTTTTGGAGGAGCGTCCTTATTCGGTGTTCAAACAGGTCGGCGCCACGGAAAAGCCCGATATTTGCGCGGCCAAGCTGTTGGACGGCAGAGTGGCGGTCATTGTTGACGGATCGCCGATGGTACTGACTTTACCGTTTATATTGGTAGAGGATTTTCACGATTCCGAGGATTATTACAGGCGTCCGATCAGAACGGCTTTGATCAGGATCATGAGGTTGTTGGGCATATTTTTTGCCGTATTGTTACCGGCGACTTTCGTGGCGCTA
Source organism: Candidatus Stercoripulliclostridium merdigallinarum (assembly GCA_018714575.1). Taxonomy (GTDB): domain Bacteria; phylum Bacillota; class Clostridia; order Christensenellales; family DTU072; genus Stercoripulliclostridium_A; species Stercoripulliclostridium_A merdigallinarum. The sequence continues at coordinate 19,293 of DVNF01000055.1, read as the reverse complement.
AGCACTTTGCAATACCAGATTCTCCCCCAGGAATTGATGATCACGATATTGAATTCCACGCAGGGGATTCCGTTCACTCCGATGACGGAGATGCTGATAGCGTTGGTGTTTTTCGAGGTCTTGGGAGAGGCTTCCGTACGAATGCCGCGCTATTTCGGTATGGCGATTTCGGTAGTCGGTGGCATTATTTTGGGCGAAACCGCCGTTTCGGCGGGAGTTTTATCCAGCCTTACCGTGTTGATAACGGCTATGTCCAGCATAGGTTTGTTCGCCATTCCCGACGAGGTGGGCGCATTCAGCGTCATTCGCATAACTTTGGTGTTTGTGGGCGCGACTTTAGGGCTGTTGGGAGTCGTCGTCGCGGCGGTAGCAATGACGGCGTACGTCGCTTCGCTAAGACTGTACGGAGTAGATTATCTGACTCCGTTTGCTCCGTTGGTGCCGCGGCAATTAAACGACGCCGTATTCAAACGATCCAAAACCGATTCCTATTTCAGGACTCCGTTCATCAGCAGAAACAGAAGGAGGCTGACTTATGGAAAATAGATCGTTAAGGGTAGGGGCGTACTCGTTGATCTCAGCCGTCTGCGCCGCCGTTTTTAAACTGTCGATATTGCCGTCGTTGGTGTCTCAGGACGCGGGCAAGGACGCTTGGATATCTGTTACCGTAATAGCCGCGTTGGAAATCATTACGTTGGTGCCCGTAGTTTTCGTCAGCTTTCACGGCGGATTGCAGGCGATAAAGGAAAAATACGGAAATATAGTTTATACCGCTATTATAGTTCCGATAATCGCCGTGTTGATGATAAAAACTTTGGTGTATCTTGCCGAAGTCAATTCTTTTTGCGGTTCCTATCTGTTTTACAACGAATCGGTAGAAAACGTCGGGATCGTATTTTCTATCGCGGCGGCGTTCATAGCCGTTACCGGCATAAAAGGTATTTCGCGCGCCGCCACCATTGCTTTGTGGAGTATTCCGTTGATATTCATAGTAGGATTGGCGTTCGGGGAGCCTGCCGCCGATTTTTCTAAACTGTTACCTGTCGGGGTGACGGGGCTGAAAGGCTTTGCGGGAATCGACAACGGATTGTTTTTTACATTCGATATGGCGCCTTTGATGTTGATTTCCGCAGGCGAAAACGACGAAAAACTGTCGCAGGGGACGGTGTTTTCCGTGACAGGGGTCATATACGTTTTGATAATATTGTTTTTTGCGGCGTTTACGGCGGTTTTCGGCGGAGCTTATTATTTATCCCCGCACGCGTTGTCGTCGATGGGTTCGTTTAACGTGGTCAATACCGAGATAGGCGCGGTAGACTGGCCGGCGATAGTAGCTTGGTTATCCTTTGCGCTGATACAAATTTCGCTGCAGATCTGGGCGGTTACCGCGGCCCTGACTCCGTTAGGGTTCAAGCCTAAAATCACCGCGGTAGTCGCGGCGGCGGTTGCGGCTACGTCCGGTTTCATATTTAAAAATATCGAAAAAACGCTGATTTTTGCAGAAAGCATGGTCAAATACTTTACCGTGGGAATAACCGTGGTTTGCGCGGTTGTCGCGGCGATACTGATAAAAATAAAAGTCGGAACGGTTAAGGGGGCAGAGTATGCGGCGAATATATAAATGGATAGCTTTTGCATTGGCTTTCCTGTTGTTTTTGATATTGGGGTCGGAAACGGTACCGCTTGCTGACAGGGCGGTAGTCATGGGTATAGGAATAGATAAGATCGAAAACGGCTATAAGGTCACCGCCCAAATAATCATGCCCACCGATTCCGAGTCCAAAAGCGCGGGGTATATAGTCCTGTCGGGTGACGGCGAAAGCGTTTCCGAAGCGTTGATGTCGGTTTCGATAGAGGCAGGGCGGCAGTTGTCTATGTCGCATTGTAACGCCGTAGTCCTGGGCTTCGAGTTAATACAACACGACGCGGTAAACGCATTGGATTATATGGTCAGAAACGCTTATTTATCCGAAAACGCTTTGATAGTGGCGGCGGCGAATACCGCCGAGGAAGTGTTGAACGCAAAACCGGCTTTTGCCGAAATGAGCAGTTTGTACCTACAGACAATGTTGACTAAATACGGCTATTATTCGATCAGATCGGGCAGGAACATAAAGGATTTTTTGGTATCGCACAACACGCGATCGCAGGGTAATTGGCTGTCGCTGACCACCGTAACGGAAACCGCCGGAGAGGTGGGCGGCGAACAGTCGGCGGAAGAGCCGGAATTTATCTTTTCTTTTGACGACACCGCTGTTTTTAAGGGCGGAGATTATGTAACGAAATTGGACGAGCGCGGAACGCGAGGGATAAATTACGTTGAAAAGCACATAAAAGAGGGCAGTATCGTTGCCGTCTGCGACGGTAAGATCTATACCTATTTCATAGAGAACATAAAAACGCAAAAAAAGTTTTCAGACGATTATTCGGCAGCGTTTTCCACGCGCGCCACGCTGATTTTAAAGGAGATCCAAAGTGACGACGGCACGACTTCGACTGCGAATTCGATAGATTCGGAAAGGAATCCCGGCATAAAAGCGGCGGTTGCGAAAGTTATTGCCGACGACATCCGCTACGCCTACGAAGAGAGCAAGAAATTCGGAGTAGACATATTCGGTCTGGGCGAAGGCTTTTACGGAGCAACGGGCAAAAATTTCGACCCCGTCGGCTATTTTGACAGGGCCGTGTTGGAAATAGAAGTCAAAGTCGATTTCGTTTAAATTTCCTTTTTCAGTAAATCCGACAGCACCTTTTGCGCCAATACCAAACCGCAGGCGGCGGTCGCAGTCATAAAACTACCTAGGGTATCGCTGTCGGAAGGTTCTTCGTCCGAATACGCCACCGACAGTTCCGTTATGCCTTCCTTCCTCAGGCGGTTACGCATAACGCGCGCCAACGGACAAACTTTTGTAGAGTAAATATCGGCAATTTTAAACCGCGACGGATCGCGCTTGTTGCCGGCGCCCATAGCCGAAACGATAGGGATACCCGCACGACAGGCGGAAACTATCAACGCGGTCTTTTGCGGCACCGAATCGATACAGTCCGCTATATAATCGAAGGGCGTCAGATCCAGGTCGCCGTCATAGAAAAGTTTTAACGCGTCTACCTTTGCGTTCGGATTTATTTCCAGGGCGCGTTTTGCCATAATTTCAGCTTTCGGGCAACCTATAGTCGAAGTCAGGGCGCCTATTTGCCTGTTTATGTTGGATTCCTCGAAGTCGTCGCCGTCTATGAAAGTCAGCTGTCCGACTCCCGATCGCGCCAACACTTCGCAAACGATACCGCCTACTCCGCCCAAACCGAATACGGCGACGTGTTTCGATTGCAACAGTTCGAAATTGTCCTGCCCGATAACGGGGATCAACCTGGAAAATCTTTGGTCGTTCATACTTTACGTTACTTTATTTTATTACTTTATTTCAATACCGCTTTATAGCTTTATTGTTCGTCCGTGTCGGAATCGGATCGAACGGTATCCGGAGCGGCACCGGTATCGACTTCGTTATTGATTTCGGTATCGGTAACGGTATCGGCAACTGCCGCTTCGGCGGTTTCGGCTGCCGCGGAGCGCCTTATACGCAACGCTTCGGCTATATCGGCTTTCTTTTTGCCGGTCAAGTCATAGAACAGGATGGGGATCGCCGCCAATAGCGACGTGATTCCCGGGATCACGGTATACGCGAAGTAAACGCCGCGGCTGGTTTCGAACGAGAACTCTTCCGTAGTCGCGGTGTATCCGACGGCGTCGGAAAAGACTACTGCAAGGCAGACGGCGGAACCCAAAGCCAAGGTGACTTTTATAGAAAACGACAGTACCGCAAAGGCGACGCCTTCGGTGCGTTTGCCCGTTTTGTATTCGTAATAATCGACGGAATCGGCTACCATGACCATGGGCATGATGTTGACGGCGCCGAACTGCAACCCCATCAAAAACAGCGTGGGGATCAGCGCGCCCAGGTGGAATTTGGTGGCTGTGCCGACAAAGAACGCCAACAGCGAGGATAAAAATCCGTATACGCTCATGCCGACGAATACCTTTCTTTCGTCCAATTTTTTGATTAGGAGGGGCGTCAAAGCCATAGATATCATCGTGCCTGCTGCGGTAGAAATTCCCAGAATGATTATCAGGTTCTGTCCGCCCAGAATGGCGTTTGCCGCCTGTACCTGGATAGCCATAGCGCCCTGTCTGGCAAATCCCAAAAAGTAGGAAATCATGACAAGCATCAAATATTTATTGCTTTTAATTGCGGAAAACATTTGACGGAAATTCATTTTTTCGGCTTTGTATGGGACGCGTTCCTTATTAAAGAAGCAGATCAGGATCAACATGCCCGTGCCGATTATTCCTATACCCAGGGCGTTCCACAGGTATTCCGAAACGCTTAGGGTGCCCGAAATTCCGGCGCCGCCGGGCACGATCAGACATATCACGGGAACCACGACGTAGGGCGCCGCCTGACCTATGGAACGGAAAGTTCCCGAAAAACCTATCAGATTCGTCCTCTCCGTGGGGTTCGGAGTCAGTACCGCTGACATGGCTTGGGAGGGTACGTCCGCCATAGTCATCGCCATGCTCCACAGAGTCGTGATGACGAAGATATACGCCAGGAGCGCCGCCCCCGAAATCGGCACGTCGACGAACAGCAACACGGTAAATAACACCAAAGGCGCCGCCGCGTACAGCACGAACGGTTTCAGCTTTCCGAAGCCTTTGTCGGGTTTCCTTTCAATTAAATTGCCTACGATGGGATCGAAGATCGCCGAAACTATTTTCGCCGCCAAAATCAAAAACGGGACTGCGACCAATTCGGCTGTGGTCAGTCTGCCTGCCGTCGAATAAAATTCCACTTGGTAGGAATTCAAGTAGAAAATTACCATCTGCAAACCGAACAGTCCGACGGAATAAATCAAAATTTCCTTAAATGAAAGATATTTTTTTTGCGTTGCGTTATCCATAGTCGCCCTCCGACAAATACGACAAATACATTTTTATTATTACATACGCGCGAAACTTTGTAAACAGGAAAATACCTTCCCGCGGAAGGTATTTCGTTCAAAAAACCGGCGTTTGAATTTTTATGCGGATATTAGTTTTCGGACGGAACGAACGAAGCCATTTTGCCTCCGGGGATAATGTCGCCCCAATTGCGCTGATATGCCGAATATAAAGTATTGCCGCTGTTGCCTACAAGGTAATAATTTGCTTGTATCAATATTGCCGCTCCGTCTGCCAATGTCGTGAAATTAAACGACAGACTGTTGATTTCGGCGGGTGCGAATTGCAAGCCCAAGCCCTCTTCGCCGAAGAAATAGATGCCGTTTAAGCTAGTGCAATCGGTAAACGCCATATAATGTATCCGCGATATGCGGTTGGGCAGAGTAACGGAGATCAATTCGTTTGCTCCCGCGTTTTCGCTGCCCGAAAAGGCGAAAGGCAAAATATCGTCTATATACGCCGTTTTTCCTACCGAATACGTCGAATTATCCATATAATATTTCAGATCCAAAGTGGATAAATCGTCCTTATATCCGGAAATAACGTAGCAGACTTTTTCGTTATCCGGGGTAAGTCCCGTACTCAATTTCCCGTCCGTGACCTTATCTTTGTCGAAATAAACGCCTTCGACCGCCGCCAGGTACGGGGTGCGCATATAGACGTCCATATTCAAATAAGGCACGGAGCCGCCTCCCGCAAGATCGTAGCCGCCGAATACCGAACCGACGTAAACGTTTTGAACTACGTTGAACGAATACGCCGTGGGAACGGTATAACCGCCCGAATCGGTGGTGCCCTTCAGCCATTTTTCGATATACAGATCTTTTGCCCGATCAGGTACGATCAGGTCTACGGAAGGATAGGGGACGGATTCGCCGTCTTTTACGACTTCGCCGAAAGCGTAGGTCCCGTAATCGGGAATGGTGTCCGAAGAGGTCATTTTAAATTCGATGACGCCGGAATCGACTTCGGCAAATGCCTGTCCGGCTATTAGACGGGTAGAGTCTTTTACGGTGAAATCGGAACGCGTTGCCGGGAACGCCAATACCAGGACGTGTCCCAAATACGCGGCGCCGATACGCGGCGAGGAATTCAGGTTTTCCTGATAGGCGTTGTACAGCCATTTCGTCATGGAGGCGGAATCGGTCCTGCCGAACGCATAACTGCCCATAACGGCTATGTTGTCGTATCCGACGACGGTTTCCAGATCGGTCGCGCCGTAAAATACTTGGTTATAAACATCGGTGACCCTGTTTTCCAAGTCGATGGATGTCAGCCCCGACCCGTAAAAAAGTCTTTCCTGTAAGACGTATAAACCGTCCGGTATATCGATAGAAGTCAGCGCGGTATCGCCTTCGAAGGCGCCGGCTCCCAACGAAGAAACGCTGTTCGGCAAGTTGACAGAGGTCAGTTTCGGGCAGTTTTTGAAACATTCGGCACCGATTTCGGTCAAAGTATCCGATTCGGCAAAGGTGACCGAGGTCAGCTCCGGGCAATCGGAGAAGGCGCCGTCCTCAATCTGTTCCAAAGTCGCCGGCAATACTACTTCTTTTAACGATTGACATTGCGAAAAAGCGTCCTCGCCTATAAATTTGATACCCTCGGGTACTATGATTTTTTGAACGTGTTGATTTTCGGCAAAAGCCGAATGGCGTATGCCGTAGATTTCTTTTCCGCCCGGGGCGGTCGTCGGTAAAGTGATTTCCACGTATTCCAAAGTCGGGTGGGATAATGCCTTGATATAGGTTTTGTCGTTTTCTTCGTGGTATTCATAGGTGGCTTCGCCGGGCGCCCAGAAACCGTACAAGGTCATAGACGCGTGTACGGGCGTGACGGCGGTATCGAAATAGTTTTTGTATTCGGGATCGGTATACCAACCGTGGAAGTTGTAACCGACGGGTCCGCCGCCGGGAGTGACTGCGTTGACAAAGCCGCCGTCTGCAACATACTGCACCGCAACCGAGCCGTATCTACCGGTATCGAAAGAAACTTCCCAATATCCCGTATGGTCGGGATCGTTTCCGGAAACGGGTCGGTATTTCAGAATATACAACATCATCGTAGCCGCCGTCCCGTCCGGCGTAGTCGCCGTTACCATCACCGAACCTTCGGCGGACAGTATCAGGCTTTTGCCGTCGGCGGAAACTTTTGCCAAAGTCGGGTTGGCGACGGAAAGGGTATATTCGCCGTTGCCGGAACCTGTTTTTACGGATGGGGTATAGGTCAAAACCATATTTTCGCCGTCGGAAAGGTAGACGGTGACTTCACGCAGTGAAAAAGAAACCGAGTCTTTGTCGTTACATGCGGAAACGGCGACCAAGGTCACCGCAACCAATATCAAAACCGCGATCAAAATTGATTTACGCGCGCGAATTTTTTTCATAACGGAATTATAACACATATATAGCGTATCGGGCAATAACTCACCTAACATTCACATTAAATTCAGCGCTTTTTTCGGGAATAAGAGGGAATTATGCGGGATATAATTAAGATTATGAGTTTACCGGTAGTAGTTTGCATAGGTTCTTCGTCCGTCACGGGGGACGCTTTGGGCCCCATGGTAGGGGATTTGTTGAGGGAAGTTCATAACCTGCCCGCGTTTGTATACGGCGGCTTTTCCAGACCCGTAAACGGCGTCACATACTCGGAGTATGCGGAGTTTATTTCCTTAAGGCATGCGGAAAATTTCATCATAGCCGTAGACGCTTGCGTGGGCGCGCCGGAGGAAGTAGGCACGGTAAAGTATTCGGGCGCCGGACTGCGCGCCGGCGGAGCTTTGAATAAAGACCTGGGGAAAATAGGCGATATAGGCATTATGGGCGTAGTCGCGGCGCGGTGCGGGGACAATTTGTCGGCGCTGATGAGCGCGCCGTATTCGTTGGTGGAACGGCTTAGCGAAAAGATAGCCGACAAAATAGCCGCATTTATAGCCGATTCCGAACAGCTTAGAAAGAAAAGAGAAATATAGGTTAGTATAGGAATTTGACTTTCGAAAACGCCGCATTGCTAACCCGAGGCGTTAATTTTCGACTAAACCCGCCGACGGCAAAAAATCGGGTTTGTTTTACTTTACATTATATATACACTTATGGTATAATCACCGCAACCAAAGGGCGATTTCGCCGGGCAAAAGAATAACTGAAAATTTATCGGTGAGGTGCTAATGAGAGGTCTTTTGACATTAAGGACGTTGTCAACGCCGGAAATAATGGACATCATAGAACTTGCTATTCGTTTCAAAAAAGGTTGGTCAATCAACTTCCCCGGGAAGAAGATGGTCAACCTTTTTTATGAAAACTCGACAAGGACGCAATACAGCTTTCAAATGGCGATGATAAACCTGGGTATCACGCCGCTGTCGTTCAACCTTGCTTCCAGCTCCGTTCAAAAGGGCGAAACGCTGTACGACACGGTCAGGACGTTCGAAGCTTTGGGCGTCGACGGCATAGTCATCAGACACACCAAGGACGTCTACTATAACGATTTGCAAACGATAAAAGTACCGATTTTCAACGGCGGCGACGGAACTTCCGATCACCCCACGCAAACGCTGTTGGATCTGATGACGATCTACGAGGAATTCGGCGCATTCGAGGGGCTGAAGATAGCCTTGGTGGGCGACATTTCACATTCCAGGGTGGCACACGGCAATTCCGAAGTCATGAAGCGGTTGGGAATGAAAGTTTTCGTATCCGGACCCGAACAGTTCTGCGACAAGACGGGCGAATACATCCCATTGGACGAAGCCGTCGAAAAAATGGATATCATCAACCTGCTGAGGGTACAATTCGAACGCCACGAACAGGCGATGAATATCACAAAGGAAGAATACCACAGAAGGTACGGCTTGACCTCGGAAAGAGTGGCGCGCATGAAAAAGAACGCCATCATCATGCACCCCGCGCCGATCAACCGCGGAATAGAGATAGCTTCCGAAGTCGCCGAGTGCGAAAAATCCAGGATCTATAAACAAATGGAAAACGGAGTATACGTCAGAATGGCGGTACTGACAATGGCTTTGGAGGGGAAACTGTGAGGACTGCCGTCGTCAATTTCAAACTCCCGGGCGGCGGCGCGGATTCCTTGACCGTCGAGGACGGTATAATTACCGAATTCGGCGTTTCGGGAAGATACGATCGCACGTTCGATTTGAACGGACACACGCTGATACCCGGGGCGGTGGACGTCCACGCTCACTTGCGCGAGCCGGGATATGAATATAAAGAAACTATACTTCGGGCTACCCAAAGTGCGGCAAAGGGAGGCATAACTCGTGCTTTTGCGATGCCGAACCTGATTCCCGTGCCCGATTGCGAAAGGAACCTGGCGGCGGAAACCGAGATCATAAAACGGGACGCGGTCATTGAAATTTATCCGTTCGGCGCGCTGACGGAGGGCGAAAAAGGCGAAAGATTGTCGGATATAGAAGGCTTGTCGAAATACCTGAAAGCTTACAGCGACGACGGGTTTTGCGTAAACGACCTGAAATTGTTGGAAGAGGGTATGTACAGGGTAAAGGCCGTAGGCGGCATAATAGCGTCGCATGCGGAAAGGCGAGGAGCAAAAGATTCCGAAGCCGCCGAATACGAAGCCGTAGCCGAGGAATTGGAGCTGGTCAGGCGTACCGGAGTAAAATATCATTTTTGTCATCTTTCCACGCGTAAAAGTTTCGAGCTTGTAAAAGCAGCCGTTCGCGAAGGCTTGGACGTCAGTTGCGAAGTCACGCCGCATCATCTGACGTTGAACAAAAGTATGATCGTGGACGCCGATTGGAAGATGAATCCGCCGCTAAGAAGCGCCGAGGACGTCCGGGCTACGATAGACGCGCTGACGGAAGGCGTGGCGACGATCGTGGCTACCGATCACGCGCCGCACTCCGCCGCGGAAAAGGCGCGTCCTTACGACAAGGCGCCTAACGGGATATTGGGGTTCGAAACGATGTTCCCCGCGATATATACCGCGTTGGTCGCGACGGGAAAACTCAGCCTGGATCGGCTTTCGGAGGCGGCTACCGCGGCACCGGCTGCCCGTTTCGGCGTAGGTTTCGGAAAAATAGTTAGGGGCGAAAGAGCGGAATTTATCGCCCTGAATACCACGGATTACAGGCGTTACTCTGCCGATGAGATTTTGGGAGCAGCCAAAAATTCGCCGTATATCGGCATGGAAATGACGGGATTCAACGCGTTTACCATGGTTGGCGACAGCGTTTTATACAAAGCAAAAGACGTCAAGGAGGTATAGATGACAACCGGTTACATAGGTGATTTCGGCAATGCCGAAAACAGGCGTATGCTGGTTTTGGAAAACGGCAAGTACTTTATCGGAAAGGGCTTCGGTTCCAAGGACACACGCATTGCCGAGATCGTTTTCAACACTTCGATGGTCGGCTATCAAGAGATTTTGTCCGATCCGTCCTATTGTGCGCAAATGGTGGTTATGAGCTATCCTTTGATAGGTAACTACGGACTGACTGACGACGATTACGAATCGAAAGGCATATATTTATCGGGCTTTATAGTCAGGGAATACAACGATTCGCCCTCCAATTTCAGGTTTACGAAAACGCTTTCTGAGGTCATGGCGGATAACGGAGCGGCAGGTATCGCAAACGTGGATACCCGCGAGATCGTAAAGATAATTCGCGACGAAGGCGCCATGCGCGCAATGATAACCGACGCGGACAGATCCGTCGAAGAATGCGTAAAGGAATTGAAAGCCTACGAACTTCCGCACGACCAAGTCAAACAGGTTTCCTCTAAAAAGATTTGGTTTTCCAGGACGAAAAATCCCGAATTCAACGTAGCGGTGGTGGACTGCGGAGTCAAACTGACGATGATAAAGAAGCTGAACGCGCACGGCGCCAACGTAGTAGTCGTGCCTTACAACACTCCGTTCGAGGAGATCATGCGCTTTAAACCCGACGGCTTGTTTTGTTCCAACGGTCCCGGGAACCCGGAGGACGTTCCGGAGGTAAAGGAGCTGGTTCAGCGCGCGCGCGGAGAACTGCCGATCATGGGAATTTGCCTGGGACATCAGATCATAGGTCTGGCTTACGGAGCCGAAACATATAAAATGAAATTCGGTCACCGCGGAGCCAATCACCCCGTTAAAAATCTGTTGACGAATAAGGTAGAGGTCACCAGCCAAAACCACAGCTATGCGATCGACAAAAACAGCTTGACGGGCACGGGACTGAAACTGACTCACGTCAATTTGATAGACGACGAACCCGAAGGCATGACCGACGCCGCCGAAAAAGTCATCAGCATCCAATACCATCCCGAATCGGCGGCAGGTCCCGAGGATTCGGATTATCTATTCGACAACTTTATAGCGTTCATGCGTGAAAACGGAGGCAAAAAGCATGCCAAAGAGAACAGATATTAAAAAGATAATGGTGATAGGCTCCGGGCCTATCGTAATAGGACAGGCGGCTGAATTCGACTACGCGGGCACTCAAGCGTGTATAGCTTTGAAAGAGGAAGGTTACGAAGTCATTTTGGTAAATTCCAATCCCGCGACGATCATGACCGACAAAGCCATGGCGGACAAGGTGTTTATGGAGCCGCTGGACCTGGAACACGTCGCAAAGATCATCAGAAAGGAACGTCCCGACGGTTTGATTTGTTCGATAGGCGGACAGACCGGCTTGAACCTTGGAATGCAGCTGCACACCAAAGGCGTGTTGGAAGAATGTCAGGTCGAGCTGTTGGGAACGGGATACGATTCGATAGCCAAAGCCGAGGACAGACAGCTGTTCAAAGACCTGTGTCAGAAGATAGGCGAACCCGTCTTGGAATCTAATACCGCCCATACCACCGAAGCCTGTTTGGAGATAGCCGAAAAGATAGGTTACCCCGTCATCGTGCGCCCGGCGTTTACCTTGGGCGGCACGGGCGGCGGCTTTGCCGACAATGCGGAGGAACTGCAGGCGCTTGCGAAGAACGCGTTAAAGCTTTCCCCGGTAACTCAGGTGCTGATCGAAAAATCGATAAAGGGTTATAAGGAGATAGAATTCGAGGTCATGCGCGACGCGAACGATAACGCCGTCGCCATTTGCTGTATGGAAAACCTGGATCCCGTCGGCGTGCATACGGGTGATTCGATAGTCGTCGCACCCAGCCAGACGCTGACCAATAAGGAATACCAGATGCTTAGAAGCTCCGCGCTGAAAATCATTCGCGCTTTGGGTATCGAGGGCGGTTGCAACGTGCAATTCGCACTGGATCCGTTCAGCTTCGGTTATTACGTCATAGAAGTCAATCCCAGAGTTTCCCGCAGCAGCGCTCTGGCTTCGAAAGCCAGCGGCTATCCGATAGCGCGCGTTTCGGCAAAGATAGCTTGCGGCTTGACTTTGGACGAAATAAAGTTGCCGAACAGCTATGCGGCATTCGAACCGGCTTTGGACTATATTGTCTGCAAGGTGCCGCGCTTCCCCTTCGATAAGTTTACCAAAGCTTCCAGAAAGCTGAATACGCAAATGAAAGCCACGGGAGAGGTCATGAGTATCGGCAGGACCTTCGAGGAAGCTCTGTTGAAAGCTGTCAGGAGCTTGGAAACGGGCTTGGATCACGTCGAAATTCCGCGGCTGAAACAACTCAGCGACCACGACTTGATAGATTTGGTCATCGAAAACACCGACGAAAGGATATTTGCCGTGACCGAAGCCGTTCGCCGCGATATTCCGATAGATTATTTGTACGAACTGACGCAAATAGACAGGTTTTTCCTGGAAAAGCTGCAAAATATCGTAGCGGCGGAAAGGCGTTTGAAAAATTCGGAATTGGATACGACTTTGTTGCGCGCGCTAAAGACGTTGGGCTTTTCCGATTCCTATATCGCGCGCGTAAAAGGCATGGACGAAACGGACGTGTACAAGATGCGTGCCGAAAACGGGATCAGACCCGTTTACAAGATGATAGATACCTGCGCCGCCGAATTCGACGGTTATACTCCGTACCTGTATTCGACATACGAACACGAAAACGAATCGGTGCGTTCCGACAACAAGAAAGTAATCGTCTTGGGCTCCGGACCGATCAGGATAGGACAGGGTATCGAATTCGACTATTCCACCGTTCACGCCATTTGGGCGATAAAGGACGCGGGGTTCGAAGCGATAATAATCAACAACAACCCTGAAACCGTTTCAACGGATTATACAATTTCGGATAAGCTGTATTTCGAGCCTCTGACTTTTGAAGACGTCATGAACATCATAGACTTCGAACGCCCCGAAGGCGTCATAGTCGCTTTGGGCGGCCAGACGGCGATAAACCTTGCGGAATCGCTGACGGAAGCAGGAGTCAGGATCCTGGGCTCGTCAGCCGAAAGCATCGCGCTTGCCGAGGACCGCGACAAATTCGCGTTTGCCTTGGACGAAATGCAGATCCCGATGCCTCGCGGCGAAGCCGTATTCTCGGTCGCGGACGGCGTCAAAGCCGCCGAAGACATAGGCTATCCCGTGTTGGTTCGCCCGTCGTTCGTGCTGGGCGGCAGAATGATGCATATAGTTTACAACCGTAAACAACTGGAACCCATACTGCGCGAAGCGGTAGCCTTAAACCGTAAACACCCGGTTTTGATAGATAAATATATACTCGGCAGGGAATGCGAAGTCGACGCCGTTTCGGACGGCAGGGAAGTCTTTATCCCGGGCATAATGGAACACATAGAAAGGGCGGGGGTACACTCCGGAGATTCGATGAGCGTATATCCCCCGTACTCCCTGGAACCCGAGGTGCAACAAACGATAATCGATTATACGGTAAAGGTAGGATTGGGATTAAAGATAATCGGACCTTTCAATATCCAATTCGTCGTCGACGGCGACAAAAAGGTGTATATAATCGAGGTCAATCCGCGTTCGTCCAGGACGGTCCCGTTCCTGGCAAAGACGACGGGCGCTCCCATAGCCGACATAGCTACAAAGGTAATGTTGGGATTTACGTTAAAGGAACTCGGCTATACCGGAGTTTACCCGAAGAAGAAGCGTTGGTACGTAAAAGCTCCGACGTTCTCCTATTCGAAGCTGACCGGCTTGGACGCCGTACTTTCGCCGGAGATGAAATCGACGGGCGAAGCTATAGGCTACGACGACACGCTGACCAGAGCGGTATATAAAGCGTTGAAAGCTTCCGGGCTGAGAGTCGACAACTACGGAACGGTGTTCGCTACGATAGGCGACCAGGACAAGGCGGCGGCATTGCCTTTGATCAGACGCTTCTACGACCTGGGATTCAATATCGAAGCGACGGAAGGCACGGCAAAATATCTGAAAAACGCCGGAATTCGTACCAGGGTCAGGAAAAAACTTTCTCAAGGCTCCGACGAGATATTGCAAGGACTGCGCCGCGGATACGTCACTTATGTGGTAAACACGATTACCGAAGGTGGATCGGGACACGCCGACGGCATGGAGATCAGGCGCACCGCTGTCGAAAACAACGTGCCGGTATTCACCTCTTTGGACACCGTCCGAGTGTTGTTGGACGTGTTGGAAGAAACTACGATGGGAGTTTCCGAGATATGAAATCGGAGATATTGAAAATTACCGAAAACAGGGCGCTGACAAAGGATATTTATAAGATGTCGCTGTTCGGCGCCGAAAAACCGTTACCGGGGAATTTTCTGGAACTGACTGTACCGGGGTGTTTTCTGAACCGTCCTTTCGGAGTGGCGGGTTATTCGGACGGCACGACGGAAATTTATTACAGGGTGTTGGGCGAAGGTACGAAAAAGATGACCGAAATGCCCGTGGGTACCGAGGTACATGCGCTGACGGGGCTGGGAAACTCGTTCGACGTGACGGGTGTGACAAAACCGTTGATAGTTTCCGGAGGTCTGGGCTTTGCGCCTTTGAAATACCTTGCCGAATGTTTTGAGGAACGCGGAATATCGCCCGTCTTTGTAGCAGGATTTAAAAGCTCCGCGGACGTCGTGCGCTTCGGCGGCGTTTTCGAACGCCTGCCCGTAGCGGTAGCCACAGACGACGGTTCGTCGGGGTATCACGGGAACGTAGTGGATTACGTAAAGGAACACGCCGTCGAATACGACCGTTATTACGCATGCGGACCGATGCCGATGTTAAAGGGCATGGCGGCGGCATTTAAAGGCGGTCAGCTGTCGTTGGAAGCCAGAATGGGGTGTGGATTCGGCGCGTGCATGGGATGCAGTATACAAACGGTTTCAGGCCCCAAAAGAGTTTGTAAGGAAGGACCCGTGTTTTACAGCGAGGAGGTGATTTTCGGTGACCGTTAAAAATATTCCGGATACCCGAATCACGTTATTCGGAAATACAATGGATAATCCCGTGATCCCTGCCAGCGGCACGTTCGGATTCGGTTACGGCTTTACTGAATGGTTCGATATATCGATATTGGGCTCGATCGCGTTAAAGGGTACCACGTTAGAGGCGCGCTACGGAAATCCTCTGCCCAGGATCGCGGAATGTCCCGCCGGCATGATAAATGCCATAGGCTTGCAAAACCCGGGCGCCGTAGCCGTCAGGGACGTCGAATTAAAAAAGCTTGCCGCGGTATATCCTAAAAAAGTCATAGCTAACGTCGGCGGACATTCTTTCCGCGAATACACGGAGGCGTCAAGGATCTTGTCGGGCGCGGAAGAAGTTTTCGCGATAGAGCTGAACGTATCCTGTCCTAACGTAAAGGGCGGCGGCATGGCTTTCGGGCTGGACCCCGCCGTTTTGGAGGAACTGACTGCGGCGGTAAAGGAAGTATCCGAAAAGCCCGTCGTCGTCAAATTGTCCCCGAACGTCACCGATATAACGGTATTGGCAAAGGCGGCGGAGCGCGGCGGAGCCGACGGGCTCAGTCTGATCAACACTTTGGTGGGCATGAGGATAGATCTGAATTCGGCGCGGCCGATAATTTCGGTAAAGCGCGGCGGCTATTCGGGACCGGGGGTATTCCCCGTCGCGATCAACGCCGTATATAATACGCGCGAAGCCGTGAATCTGCCGATAATAGGTATGGGCGGCATAATGAACGCCGAAAACGTCATCGAAATGATGTACGCGGGCGCAGACGCCGTCATGGTAGGCACGTTGAATCTGATCGATCCGTTGGGTTCGAAAAAGATAATAGAGGATCTGCCCGGCGTCATGGAGCGGCTGGGTATAGATAAATTAACCGATATAGTAGGGAGGGCACACAGATGACGGAACATGCCGTAATAGTGGCTATGGATTTTTCTTCGAAAGAGGAAGTTTACGGATTTTTGGGCAAGCTTGGCGGCGAACGCCCGTATTTGAAAATCGGAATGGAGCTTTTCTATAAGGAAGGTCCCGATATGGTCAGGAAGCTGAAAGGCGACGGATATAAAATATTTTTGGATCTGAAGCTGCACGATATTCCGAACACCGTATATAAAGCTATGAAGAACCTGGCAGGATTGGGAGTAGACATCGCCAACGTGCACGCGGCAGGCGGCATAAAGATGATGGAATGGGCAAGGAAGGGTCTGAACGAAGGCGGCGGCGAGAAAACTCAACTTATTGCGATAACGCAACTGACCTCTACCGACGAAAGAACGTTGCATGAGGAATTGTTGATCCCGGAAAGTCTGCCGTACACCGTCAAAAAATATGCCATGAACGCCAAAGCGGCAGGGCTGGACGGAGTCGTTTGCTCCGCGCACGAGGCTCCGATAATATCCGAATTGGGATTGATATCCGTGACGCCCGGGATCAGGCTAAGCGGCGACGACGTCAACGACCAAAAGCGTGTGGCGACTCCGGCGCTGGCAAGGGAATTGGGCTCCACTCATATAGTGGTGGGCAGGAGCATTACCGCAGCCGGCGATCCTTTGGCGGCGTACCTCAGGACGGTAAAGGAATTTATAGGTCAATAGACGGCATATCCGAAAAGATCGTCAGTCGAAATAAAGGAGCATAAATAATATGAGTACCGACAATAAAACCTTAGCTGCAAAAGCGTTATTAAAAGCCAAAGCCGTATTTTTACGTCCTTCGGAACCGTTTACCTGGGCGTCGGGCATAAAATCCCCGGTATATTGCGACAACAGGTTACTGTTAGGCTTTCCGGAAATCAGAGCGGAAATAGAAAATATATTAAAGGAAGTCATCGAAAGTCAATATCCCGAAGTCGAAGTATTGATGGGCACTTCCACGGCAGGAATACCTCATGCTGCGATAGTAGCCGAAAAGATGGGGCTGCCGATGGGCTACGTTCGTTCGGGGAACAAGGACCACGGCAGAGGAAACCGCATAGAGGGCGCCGATCCTCGCGGCAAAAAGACCGTAATAGTCGAGGATCTGATCTCTACGGGCGGATCGGTGATAGAGGTCGCCGAAGCGCTGCGCGAAGCCGGCGCCGAAGTCCTCGGAATAGCTTCGTTGTTCACTTACGGATTGCAAAAGGGCATAGACAGATTGGCGGCGGCGAACCTGAAAAACGTTTCTATCACCGATTTCGAAAGGCTGTCCGCGGTGGCTTTGGAAGAAAATTATATCACCGCAGCCGAATATAAAATGGTAACGGCTTTCAGAAACGACCCCAACTGTAATTGGTTCGAAGCATGAACGCCGGGACGGAACGGTTGCAACAAATAATCGACGACTCGCGCCGTATCGTCTTTTTCGGCGGCGCGGGAGTCTCTACCGAATCGGGGTTGAAAGATTTTCGCTCCTCGGACGGGCTGTATGCCGAAAAGTTTAAATATCCGCCCGAATATATGCTTTCGGCGGATTGTTTTTATAGGCATACCGCCGATTTTTTTGATTTTTACCGTCAAAAATTATTGGTAGACGGTATAAAACCCAACGCCGCCCACTACAAAGTCGCGGAAATGGAGCAAAAAGGGCGCCTTATAGCCGTAATCACACAAAATATCGACGGATTGCACCAAGCGGCAGGCAGTAAAACCGTGTATGAATTACACGGTTCGGTTTTGAGGAACTATTGCACGAAGTGCGGAGCCTTTTACGACGAAAAGTTTATAAAGGACAACCGTCCGATACCTCTGTGCCCCAAATGCGGCGGAACCGTCAAACCCGACGTCGTTCTGTACGGCGAAAACCTGGACGAAAACGTTTTGGCAGGCGCCGTCCGCGCGTTAAGGAACGCCGATACTTTGATAGTCGCGGGCACTTCGTTGCAGGTCTATCCCGCGGCAGGTTTGATAGATTATTTCCGCGGCGACAACCTGGTAGTAATAAACCGCGACCCGGTTTCCGTCGGCGGCGCGCTGTTTTTACAGGGCAAAGTCGGCGAAATTCTGTCAAAAATCGCGATAAAATAGTTTAGCAATTTAATTGACTAAATCGTTAAAGTATGCTAAGATAAAATCCCGTGACCGATATTCTGGGGTTTCGGGTCATTTTATTTATTTTAAATATTGACGAGGAGCAACGATGGCTGTAAACACCGATTTCAAAGGAATGTTGGAAGATCTGTATTCTTCCTACGGATATGAAAAATACCGTATGGCAGGGTTCGAGGAATATTCCCTGTACCTTGAAAACAAAAACTTTCTGACCAGCGACAAGATGATAACCTTCAACGACTTGGACGGCAGGTTGATGGCGTTGAAACCGGACGTCACGTTGTCGATCGTCAAAAACGCTTTACCCGGAACGGGGGTGGGTAAGTATTATTACACCGAATCCGTGTACCGCCCGAACAAGGCTTCGGACGCGTTCAGGGAACTGACCCAGACGGGATTGGAAGCATTGGGCGCCGTAGACGAAGTGACGGTGACCGAGGCGGTGGAGCTGGCATTGAAAAGCCTGGAACTTGCCGGCGCGGAATACGTCCTTGCGTTGTCCGACGTAAGGTTTACGGAAGGTTTGATACACGCGATAGGAAAGGGGGAGGAAGTCAAGGAACAGCTGAGGGAAATAATCGCCAAAAAAAGCGTAGGCGAGATAAAACCTTTGGCGGAAAAATACGATCTGACGGATAGGGACGTCGAAGCCTTGCAAGCCATAATAACGCTGCCCGCAGAGCCCGGAAAAGCGTTATTCGTTGCCGACAAATTTGCTTTCGGCAAAGAAGCAAATGCCGCGATAGACGAACTTAAGGCGCTTATAAACGCGTTTTCGGGAACCCGTTATGCGGATAAATTGCAAATCGATTTTTCTATCACGGGGAACACCGGATATTATAACGGCGTACTGTTTTCAGGGTATATACTAGGCGTAGCCGACGCGGTATTGAAAGGCGGCAGGTACGATAAATTGGCGGATATTGCGGGCGCAGGAAAAGGCGCGATAGGCTTTGCGCTGTATACCGACGAAATTATCGAAAAGT
>DVNF01000054.1 GCA_018714575.1 Candidatus Stercoripulliclostridium merdigallinarum | reverse complement strand
GCCGACGGCGATACGACAGCGTACCGTCGGGGAATTCCGCAAAGCCGCCTCGCATTCGCGGATCATTTCGTCCTCGTTAGCCAGCACGCAAGCGGTGATCTTTGCCGTATTGAAACGATATTCGTAGTCGTGCTGTGTCAGCAGATAGGTCGCGGGAATTGCGACTGCGCCCAATTTGTGCAAGCCCAGGATCGCGAACCAAAATTGATAACGGCGTTTCAATACCAACAATACCGTGTCGCCTTTTTTGATGCCCAAAGACTTGAAGAAATTGGCGGCTCTGTTGGACATTTCGGACATATCCTCGAAGGAGAAGACTTTCTCGTTCTTGTTGTGATCCAGCCATACCATAGCCGTCTTATGCGGCGACTTTTGCGCGACGGCGTCCACGACGTCGAAAGCGTAGTTGAAGTTTTCCGGGGGGTGGAAATTCAGCTTTACCAGCCTGCCCTTTTCATCGGTCTCGGGAGTGATGAACTTCCTGTAGATGGCGCCGGAATCCTTTGCCTTTACGGTGTCCTCGGCGGTCGCCGTTTCCTCGATCTCGGAAAGCGTAGAGGATTTTTTGATGACGATCGCCAAAAATTCGCAATCGCCCTCGTATGCGATCATGCCGTGCGGCAGCTGTGCATTGTAATAAATGCTGTCGCCTTCGCCCAAAACGGTGGTGTAATTGTCTACGGTGACTTTTAGCTTGCCCTTTAAAATGAGGTCGAATTCCTCGTCGTTATGCGTCGAACAATGTATGGGTTTGGTCTGTTCTTCCGCGTCGTAGCGCGCCTTTACGATGAAAGGCTCCGCCGATTTATCCTTAAAATGCGACGCAAGGTGGAAGTAATTGAATCCTTTACGCCTTTCCAAAGGCATACCGTCACCCGCCCTGGTGACTTGGAATCCCGTCAGTCGCGGCGACTCGCCGGAAATCAACTGCACGATGTCGACTCCGAAATATTTGGCAAGTTTTTGTAGGAAGTTAAATGAAAAATCTCTGCCGCCGCTTTCGGCTTTTTTGTATTCTTCTTCGGAAACCATAGCGGCTTCGGCAGCTTCTTTGACGCTCTTGTTCAACGATTCCCTAAGGAATTTCAAGCGTTCTGCAATCTTTTTGATATCGTTGTCTGTATACATTTTATCAGCTCCTTCGGGTCGCCCCGGATTTGCCGACAGCTTTTTATTTGTCCTCTTCTACAGCTGCGGCATTATCGTTACCGCTTTCGGGAGATCCTGCGTCCTCGACGTCCTCTACAGGCGATTCGGTTTCGGAAACTTCGACTTCGGCTTCGGCGCCGTCGGCGATCGCATCGCCCGCGCTTTCTTCCTCGGCTGCTTCCGCTTGGGTTTCCGTTACCTCTTCCTCTGCGGCTGCCGCTTCGGGTTCGGAGGTCGTTTCTTCCCGTACTTCCGACGCGGCAAAACTATTTTCGGTTTCTTCGGCGCTTTCCGCCGTTAAAGTTTCATCCGTATCCCCACCCTTGGGGATAATAATGCCGTCATCGGGTTGTATTCGAACGTCGGCGCCTTCGTCGGCGTCGGATTTTACGTTGGCTTTCAGTTCGCTTATGCGCGCGGCAACTTCCGCCTCGCCGGGCACATAGGTGCTCTTCGATTTCACGATGCGGAAATCGATAGATGAAAATTCTATACCGAATATCTTTTTAAAGCTTTCCACCAATATGGCTCTAAGCTTTATCGAAGTTTCCTCGGTGCGGTCGGTCAAAATCTTTACGTCGACTTTCAGCCTGGTGTTGCCGGCGTCGTCGGATACGATTTGTACCTTTCCGATCCCGGCTTCGGCTTTCATAACCTTCGCCACCCTCTTTGCCGTCTTTTTAACTACGGCTACGGTAGCTTTTGCCGAGGATTCTTTATCCTTATATAATAATACCGCGTTCAGCTTTTCGTCGTCGCGGAAGGAAATAGCGACTTGGAAAGCCGTCAGCAAAGCAAAAATGACAGCCAACGTTATCAACAGCGCCTTTACGACGTTGTTGTCAAGGTCGACTTGTTGCAAACCGCCGAACGCGGTTACCAGCATCAGCAAGACAAAAAATAAACTGACTACACCAAGAGTTACGGATATGATCTTATCGAATACCTTTTTCATGTCTTTTGCCTCCGCTGTTTTTTTGCTAATTAAGTATATCACCCGCTATTGTGATTAGCAAGCGTTTAAATAATTTTATTATTCCTTTAATTACGCATTTTTTACCATCGTTTCCGAATTAAAACGCGCCTTTACTATATTAAATTTTGCAATTCACGGCATCGGTTATACTTCTTTTTTAAGGAATTTCCGTTTGCCGTAGTCGGCACCGAAGCCCTTATTCCTTGTCCGCGGGTTTTTTGCTCTTTGGGAATTTCTCGGCAAAAAACTTTTTGATCCTGTTCAGGAACCCGCCGGCTTTGGCGTTTTGAGCGGCGATGTCGTTCATTATAAAGGTGACTATAGCGATGATCCCGATAACTATGAATATCGCCAGCACTCCCTTCCACATGATGTCCAGAGAGCCTAATACCGCGGATCTGTTTTCTTCGCTCATCAATAACATTAAACCGTTCATATCGCCCTCCTTATATACCCGTGACCAAGCCGATTATCAGACCGCCCACGATCGCCGAAGCAATCTGTCCGGAAACGTTGGTTCCTACGGCATGCATCAAAAGGTGGTTGGACGGATCGGCTTCCAAACCCAGCTTCTGCACGACCCTGGACGCCATCGGGAACGCCGAAATACCTGCGGCGCCTACCATGGGGTTGATCTTGTTCTTGGAGAAAATGTTCAGGAACTTTGCGAACATAACTCCGCCCACGGTGTCGAAAACAAACGCGAAAAGTCCCAAAAGCATTATCATCAGAGTTTCCCACTGAATAAATTTTTCGGCAGTCATCTGGAAAGAAATCGTAATACCCAATAACAGCGTGATCAGATTGGACAAAGCGTTTTGCGCGGTATCCGACAGCGAATCCAACACTCCGCATTCGCGTATCAGGTTGCCGAACATCAAAAATCCCACCAACGCCAGCGACGCCGGAGCTATCAATCCCGCCACCAAAGTAACTACTATCGGGAACAGTATCCTGGTCGTTTTAGTCACGGTTTGGTTGGAATAATTCATATGGATCATTCTTTCCTTTTTCGTAGTGATCATTTTGATGACCATAGGTTGAATGATCGGGACCAACGCCATATAGGAATACGCCACCACCATGATAGCCGCGGTATATTTAGTGCCCAACTGCAAAGCGACCATGATCGCCGTCGGGCCGTCCGCCGCGCCTATGATACCTATCGAAGCCGCGTCGTTCAGCGGGAAGCCTATCAAAGCCGCGAACAAAATCGTTATAAAGATACCGAACTGAGCCGCGCCCCCCAACAGGAACAATTTGGGGTTAGTCAGCAAGGGTCCGAAATCTATCATGGCTCCGATACCTATAAACAGCAATATCGGCATGGCTTCGGAGGCGTGGATACCTACGTCGAACAGCCATTCGATTATACCTGCGGAATCGGATCCCGGCTGAGTCAATACGTTGGAAAAGGGTATGTTTACCAAAATGGCGCCGAATCCCATCGGCAACAGCAACGCAGGCTCCATCTTCTTCTTTATCGCAAGGAAGATAAGGATACCGCCTATGACCCACATCGCAACATGTTTCAGCGTTACCGCGTCAATTGTTTCGATTAAATATTCCACTGCGAGAATACCTCCCGACAAACTGTGCTACGCTACTGATTATATATTATAGTTACGCCTTTAGTCAACGGTTTGACCGCGTAGTAAATTTGCTAATTTTGTATCCCGCCAGCGCCGTCAGACAACACCACAGAATATCGGTAGGCAAAAACAGAGCTACCGCGGACACCGCAAGCTCGCCTATCGGTATGACCGTATGCAAATAGTATCGATAAATCAAATACATGTAAGTCGCGCCAAACAGATCGACTATAACCAACGCGACAAAGGAACCCAGCAGTCTGAAAGCTATTTTATCGCCTTTCAGCTTTACTATCAAACCGCACATATAGGTTCCCGTCACCATACCTATCAGGTACCCGAACGAGGGTTTTAAAACATACGTAAAGCCTCCGCCCTCCGTGAATACCGGCAGTCCTATCAGTCCCATAACCAAATATATCAAAACGGAGTTTCCGCCCTTTACGCCCAGGATCTGCGCCGCAGCCAGGCAACAGGCGAATTGTAAAGTTATCGGTACCAACGGGGTGGGTATCCGTATAAAAGCGCCGATCGCTACCAGGGCGACGAACAGCGCGGTCAGGACCAATGTTTTAGTGCGGCTCATACTTTCAAAGTTACTTCCCCGTAGTTTAAAGTCCGTTCCGTGCCGTCCTCCGCGACGACAACCAGGTTCAAATTCTCGTCTACGTCCTTTACGACAGCGGTATAGGCTTCTTTGCCGTCGAACATCACTCCGACCGTCCTGCCCCGCAAAAAGGAGCGGCTGCGATAGCTTTTTACCAAAGCGTCCCTGTCGAAAGCGTCGTACAATTCGATAAATCTGTTAAAAGTATAGGCTACGGCGCGGTTATATGCGTCGGCGGGGAGTTCGTCCGAAGGTGTCCCGGCAACGCCTTGCAATTCCTTCGGAAATCCGCCTTCCGGCTCCTTCAGATTGACTCCTATCCCCACCACGGCATAGCCGATAACTCCGGATTCCAGGTCGGTCACGGCTTCCGTCAGAATACCCACGCACTTTTTGCCGCCTATGTATATGTCGTTTACCCATTTGATCTGTGCCGAAACGCCGTATAGCTTTTCTAGGCTTTCCGCTACCGCGACCGCAGCCGCAGCAGTCAAAAACTTCCCCCTGTAAAAGTCTATATTGCGGATGAGTATCGAAAAATATACTCCCGTACCCTTTTCCGAATAGAACGCTCGGCCGTATCTGCCGCGCCCTTCCGTTTGCCTTGCGGCAGCTATTATGCTTCTGTCGGGCATTCCCGCAGCCGCCGCAGCTTTCATTTCCGAATTCGTCGAACCTACCACGTCAAAAACGCGTATCTCGCCCGCAGGTACCGTCAGATATTTAACGATCCCCCTTTCGGACAGATCTTCCCTGAGCACATACCCCGTATGGCTCCTTTCTATCTCGTACCCTTCCGCCGCCAACGCGTTTATGGCTTTCCATACCGCGTTTCGACTTGCGTCGGCACGACGCGCCAACTCCGCGCCCGAAACCTTTTTCCCGGCGTTGTCTTCCAAAATTTCCAATATAACGGCTTTTACGTTCATGCGCTTATCATACCATTTGCGCAAAGGCTTCGTCAACCTGTTTTAAATAATCCGGTTGACGAAATGCAAGACAAAATCCGATCGGACGACGATTTCTTAAAAAATTCGGTATTGACTGAACTATGTATTATACTTTATAATTATAAAAGCGGTGATTCCGCTAGATTTTAATTTTGGAGGAAAGGTAATGCCGAAAGATGTTTCCGTTCAGAAACTCAAGGAAAAGGCTAAGGAGTTGCGGTTAAATATCGTAAAGACAGCCAATTTTGCGGGTTCAGGACACGTAGGCGGATCGTTAAGTTGCGCCGACGTGTTGGCTGCGTTGTACTTTAAGTATCTAAACGTCAACGCCGACGATCCCGCTATGTTCGACCGCGACAGATTTATTTTAAGTAAAGGGCACTGCGCCCTTGCTTACGTTCCCTGTCTGGCAATGGCAGGGTTCGTACCCATGGAGTCGTTGGAACATTTCAATCACTACGAATCTCCCTACGGAATGCATCCGGACAGCAAAAAAGTCCGCGGATGCGACGCTTCGACGGGTTCGTTGGGTCACGGTCTGCCGATGGGCGTGGGCATGGCTTTGGGGTTAAGGTACCAAAAAGTCGATTCCAAAGTCGTAGTACTGATGGGCGACGGCGAACAAAACGAAGGCTCGGTTTGGGAAGCGGCAATGGCTGCTCACCAATTCAAGCTGAAAAATCTGATAGCCATAGTCGACCGTAACAAGATGATGATCGACGGCAGAACGGAAGACGTCATGGGCATCGATCCCATAGATAAAAAATACGAAGCTTTCGGCTTTAACGTCATCGTTTGCAACGGTAACGACATGGCGGAAGTCGACGCCGCTTTGGCAAAAGCCTGGGCGAACGACACCGACAAGCCCGTTTGCATAATCGCTCAGACCGAAAAGGGCTTTGGCGTAAAGAAGTTCCAAGGCAACGTCAAATGGCACTACGGCGCTATGAATTCCGATCTGTTCAAAGAAGCCGTCGCCGATATCGAGGCAATGGATTAAAGGAGGATAGATAAATGGCTGAAGGCACTACTTGGACAACCTACGACGCCAATAAAATGACGTCAAAAGAAATATACGGCAAAGTCTTGGCGGAACTGGGCGAAGTTAACGACAAAATAGTCGGCGTGACCGCAGACCTTGCAAAATCCACGAACATCGGCAACTTCGGCGACAGGTTCCCCGACAGATTGTTTAACGTGGGTATCGCCGAACAGAACCTGTTCGGCGTGGCGGCGGGACTGGCAAAGACGGGTTTGATCCCCTTTGCTTCGACGTTCGCGATATTCGCTTGCTTACGCGGCGGCGAACAGGTCAGAACGGACATCGCCTATCAAAACCTGCCGGTAAAAATAATCGCCACTCACGGCGGACTCAGCTTCGGACCCGCCGGTTCTACCCACCACTGTACGGAAGACTATGCCGTCATGCGCGCCATAGCCAATATGACGGTGGTCATACCTGCCGACGGATTCGAAACGGCGAAAGCCGTTCGCGCCTGCGTCGACGTTCCCGGACCTTTCTATATGAGGGTCGGCAGAGGCTTCGAACCGCCGCTGCACGACGACGAAAATTTTGAATTTACCATCGGAAAAGCCATGTTATTGCACGAAGGCAGCGACCTGACCATAATAGCCTGCGGCACTCCCGTGTTGCAAGCGTTGGAAGCGGCAAAGGATCTGGCTAACGAAGGTATTTCCGTCCGCGTCGTCAACATGCACACCCTAAAGCCGATAGACAAGGAAGCCGTCATGAGCGCCGTCGTAGACACCAGACGTATACTGACCGTCGAGGAACACAATATTATCGGCGGATTGGGCGACGCCGTTGCCGCGGTCATAGCCGAATCGGGAAAAGGCTGCGCGTTCACGAAATTGGGTATTCCCGACGAATATTCCGTCATCGGTTACCCCGAAGATCTGTACGCAAGGTATAAATTGGACGCTACCGGCATAGCCGAAACCGTCAAAGAACTCCTAGGCAAAGAAATCGAAGCCGACGAGGATTGGACGGACGAAGACTAGGAGGTAAAAATGGGTAATATCGCCAACAAAGAGGATATTTTGGCAGCCGAAATGTATTTTCGCGCCGCCTTCCCCGTAATGAAAATTCCGCTGACGGAGGATCCCAAACAGGTTGCGGCGTTTGAAAAAATCAACGCGGTAGTGCAATTCAAAGCCGCAGACGACGTTCACCCGATGGCTTGTCACATCGTCTTTCTGACCGCCGAAAAAGCCGCGGAATACTCCGCCGCGGCAAAAGTCGTCGATCCCGAAGCCAAAGACGTACCTCGTTTTAAAGTTTATCAAGGCGAATACGATAACCGCTATGCGGATATCGAAGTCATAAACTTCGAGTTTAAATCGATAAAAAGTCTGTTGGGCGTATTCAAGGGCAATTCCCCGATGGAAATGCTGGGAATAGTCGCGCCTTTACTGAAAAACATTTTCAAAAAGGCGACTTTAAAATTCCTGTTCCTGATGCTGACCATGACAAAGATGATGCCCTCCAACAATCCCGGCATAGACCAACCGTGGGAACAGTACCTGAAAGTTAAAATGTCTCTGTACATGATAACGACCGCACTGTCCCAAGCCAATAAAATGGGTTGGGAACCGATGGTGCGTTGGACCGCCAAACAGACGGACAGAATTTATCAGTTCAAAGTCGGCGCCACCCGCGACGATCAAGGCAAAGAGATCTATCCCCCTATCGCCGCTTACCTGCGCGTAAAAGGCGGCAGATCCAAAGCCGGACGCGGCGAATATACCAGAAAACGCCCCTTCGTTCTGTTCGATTTCCCCAATCCCGACGGCTGTCTTGCCGTGTTGTCGGGCAGATACGAATTCGTCGAAGCGGCTACCAAAGGTTGTATTACCGTAGTCGGCGCGGGCGATTCTTATGCCGTACAATTCAATAATCTGATGACTCAGCTGCAAAATACGCTGATACCGTCAAAATTCGTTAAATAACCTATATAAATCGGAGTTATGAAAAATCCGTACCCATGCGGTACGGATTTTTTTCTGCCTGTTTGCAACTGTCGATCGGTATCGTAACGTATCGATCATTCGGTTACGATTTTGAAAGTTTTGATCTCGAACGGTTTAAACTTGACCGCGTTCAACTGCGCCTCGCCGATCGGATTTTCCAATAAGTCGGTTTCATATACCGTGCCTACTATATCGGTGACGATGTCGGCGGTGCGTTCGACGCCGGAATCTTCGTAAGCTCTGACGACGATACCTTTGCCGTCCTCGGCACGTTTTACCGTTTCAATGACTATATGTGTATCCGAGGATACAAAAACAGAGGGGATCTCCAGGTCGCATTCTACTATCGCCGGGCGGTTGTTATACAGGTAAGCTTCCCTTTGTATATCGGCGGTATTGTAATCTCCGGAATGGGGGTACAGGGCATAGTTAATGTTGTGTATGCCTTTATCCGCGTTGGGAGCGGGGAACATGGGACTCCGCAACAAGTTCAGCGAAATCAGCCCTTCCTTTACGCGCCAGCCGTATTTTGAATCGGTGATGATGCCGAAACCTTCGTTGTCGCCGACGTCTATCCATTTATGCGCGGCAATTTCGAACTGTGCCTTTTCGACTTTCGTCACGTCTTTCGTACTACGTTTCAGATTGCCCATCTGTATATCGCAGGTGACCTTGTCGGAAAACACCGACGGACGGAAATCGGCGCGCAACATTTTGTGCGTTTCCTGCCAATCCACGGTAGTCACGAAATCCACGAACGGTCTGCCTGTCGTCAGTACCACCTTTTGAATGATCTTTGAACGGTTATAACGGTATACGTTCTCCCTGATCACCGAACAATCCGTGATCAAGGTCGAATAGGACACCAATTTGAATTCCGCCGGAGCGTGTTTCGTGTATTTGATACTGATGTCCCACGCGTTATAATACAAGCGTTTGTCGCGGTAAACGTTCAGTTTGTTCAGATATCTGGAGCAATATTCCTTGCCCGTCTTTTTATCCGTCAAGCCGGTTATGTTGCCGTAAGGATCGAAACAAACTTTGAACAGCTCCGATTCGATATAATTGTCGCCGGCTTTCAAGCTGTCGTTTTTACCCTCCCACGGCACAAGCTTTGCCGCCGAATAAGGTTGCAGGTTCATTCTGTACCATTTATCCTTATACATTACGGGGCGATCTATCGCGTAAGAAGTAGCGTTTATCGCGGACAAGCCTTCGCCGCCTGCCATAGCGCGGATCGCGGTTTTACGCAATTCGTTCAGCTCCTCCAACATCTTTTCGTAACGCGCCACCGATTCGGTATAGACTCTGGCTATCGACGATCCCGGGATTATGTCGTGGAATTGATACAGCAACACTTCCTTCCAGATTTCGTCCAGCTTTTCTTTCGGATAGTCGACGCCGTGTCTTTCGGCAAGCGCGCACAAAAATTCCGTGTTGTGCAGCGCAAATTCGATGCGCCTGTTCAACAGCTTGTTCTTTGCCTGGGAAGTATAAGTGCCTTGGTGCTTTTCCAGGTACAGTTCGCCCTTGTGGCGTACCAACTTGTCTTCGTCCTGTTTCAGCCTGTCGAAAAAGTCTATCGCCTTTGAATTTTTTACCGTCGGGAGCCCCGCCATTTTCTTTGCGCGCTGGACCATTTCGATATGCCCTTCGCCGGGGCCGCCGCCTCCGTCGCCTACGCCGAACAGGACGGCGAAATAATTCAGCTTATCCTTTTCGGGGTAGTTTTTCAAACAGTTATCGAACGTCCAGGCGTTACCTTCCGAATTGTAAGTTTCGTCCGGCGGCATATGTACTATGACCGACGAATCGTCTATGCCCTCCCAAATAAAGGTGCGGTGCGGGAATTTATTGTGTTCGTTCCAACTCAGCTTTATCGTCAGGAAATAATCTATCCCGCATTTTTTCAGTATCTGCGGCATATTCCCCGAAAAACCGAAAACGTCCGGGAGCCAGCACATACGCATGTCCTTGCCGAATTTTTCCTTCCAATACCGTTTGCCGTACAGGTTCTGACGAATGATGCTTTCGCCGCAAGGCACGTTGGTATCGCATTCTACCCACATTCCTCCCTGTACTTCCAATTGTCCGGAAGCAATCTTTTCTTTCAGCTTTTCGAACAGTTCGGGATAGCGTTTTTCTATCCATTCGAACTGTTGCGGTTGCGAAGCCCCGAAAATATAATCGGGATACTTGTCCATATTATACAGTTGGTTGACAAAGGTCCTGACGGCTTTGCGCTGCGTTTCCCTGATAGGCCACAGCCACGCCAGATCCAAATGCGCGTGACCGGTGGTATAGGCGGTAAACGGCAGCTTTTCGCCGTTCGCCATTTCACGTTCCAAGATCTCGCTTGCCGCCGCGACGTTTCTTTCCTTTAAAACCTTATTGATCGCCGCCTTTACGGATTTTCCTATGCTCTTTTCCTTTGCAGTGCCGTTTTGGGTAACCGATTCCTGGAATAAGAGTGCCAAAACGTCATAGTATACCTTTTTGATTTCGTCGTTGACCACGACGATGTCAGCCTGCTTTAATGCCGCCGTTTTATTCAGATCGGTGGGTTTATGGTTGTTCCCGGCGTCCATGAAATAGTCGATGTCCTCGCCGCCCTCGGCGCACTCCGTCAACTCGAAATACCGTTTCCCGATATGCGGTTGAGCAAAATCAATAAACGCTCCTATATCGGAAATGCCCTTTATCGGCTGCCCTGCCGCGTCGTAAATACAGCCCTCGCCGCCGTCGCCTATCAGTAACGCCACTCTCCTGCCTTTGGCGGATTCGGGGATCTTGCCGGTAAAACGGAACCATGCCGAACCGTAACATTCGGCAGACCAGACGGTGCCTACCTTTATCGGTTGGTATTCCAATCCGTCTTTTTCCCCGAAAGGAACGGGCTCGGAGCTTGGAGAATAGCAGGCGTTCAACGTGCCTACCTTCGTATAGCATTCGCTGCGCAATTTCCTCAGCGATCCCATTATGCCCATTCGGAGGGCGAATTTAATGATATTGACGACGTAGTTTCTGTCCATGTTCTTCTCCTTCCTCCAAAAAAGAGGCGCGTACGATATATTTATAATATCATACGCGCGCGTGCATTACAAGATAGAATTTTTTCGGGTTTTATCCTTTATCCGCCCTTTGGCGCCGTCGGATTATTTTCCCTTGTATCCTTATTTGTCTTCTTTTGCGTCCTCTTTTTCGTTCTTGGTTTCGCTATCGGCGCCGTCCTCTGCCTCTTCCTCGTCGTCATCGGAATCTTCGTCCGAGTCGTTACCTGCCTTGTCCGCATACAAAGCGGCGGAGCCCGAAGGCGTTGCCTTTACGACTTTGCGGACGCTGCCTTTCTTTCTGACGATAAAGTAGATGCCTACGCCGATCGCCGCCGCGGCGACTAACGCTATGACCACCCACAGGATCCACAGCAGATCGGGTTTTTTGACGCGTTCCCACATTGCTATGGCGTCGTCGTTGTATCCGCCGAAGTCTTTCATAACGCCGTATTTCGCGTCATCGATGACGGGATAACGGTTCAGATCGCCGAAATATTCCGCCGCCTCGTATTCGTTTTCCGCAAGAACGTTCATTGCCGCTTGGCTGTTTTGTAACACTTCGGGCGACACGGCGGACGTATAGCCGATATACATCGCGTTTGCCATAGCCACTTCGGGTCTGTTCAAGAAGTCGATGAATTTCAAAGCGTTTTCATAGTTAGGAGCGTTTTTCGGAATTACCCAACCGTCGAACCAAATGTTTCCGCCGATCTCCGGCACGAAGTAATCCAGGTCGTCGGCTTGTTCCATTGTATACAGAGCGTCGCCCGACCATTGCAAACTGACGTAAGCGTCGCCGTTTATCATATCGTTTTTACCTTCGTCGACTTCAAAACCGCCTCCGCGTTCTTTTTGTTCTACGAACACGTTCTCCGCCGCCTCTATCAGAGTATCGTCTATGGTGTTGATCAGTTCCTGAATGCTGAGGTCAGCGTATTTGCCCTCCGGCA
>DVNF01000053.1 GCA_018714575.1 Candidatus Stercoripulliclostridium merdigallinarum | reverse complement strand
AGAACGTATTGGATCTTGTGTTTTACGACTTCCTTTACGCGTTCTCTGGCGGGTCCCAAGTATTGTCTGGGATCGAAGTGCGAGGGATTCTCGTAGAAGTACTTTCTGATAGTTGCGGTAACCGCCATTCTCAGGTCGGAGTCGATATTGATCTTGCAGACAGCCATCTTTGCGGCTTGTCTTAACATCTCTTCCGGAACACCCTTTGCGCCGGGCATATTGCCGCCGTAACGGTTGATTTCCTCCGCGAGGTATTGAGGAACAGAGCTGGCTCCGTGCAATACGATGGGGAATCCGGGCAAGCGCTTGCCGACTTCTTCCAAAATGTCGAATCTCAGTTTGGCTTCGCCTTTGAATTTATAAGCGCCGTGGCTGGTGCCGATAGCGATAGCCAAGGAGTCAACGCCGGTCTTTTCGACGAACTCCTGAACCTGGTCGGGATCGGTATAGCTGGAATCTTCGGCTTTTACTTTAACGTCGTCTTCGACGCCTGCAAGCCTTCCCAATTCGGCTTCTACGACTACGCCGTGATCGTGAGCGTACTCGACAACGTTTTTGGTGATCTTAATGTTGTCGGAGAATGCGTGCGACGAAGCGTCGATCATGACCGAAGTAAAACCTTTATCTACGCAATCTTTGCACAGCTCGAAAGAATCGCCGTGATCCAAATGCAAGCAAATCGGCAAACCCGAATCCAAAACCGCCGCTTCTACAAGCTTTGTAAGATAAGTGGGGTTAGCATACTTCCTCGCGCCGGAGCTGACCTGCAAAATCAAAGGTGCGTTTTCTTCTTTTGCGGCTGCAACGATGCCTTGAATAATCTCCATGTTGTTGACGTTGAAAGCGCCTATTGCGTATCCGCCGGCATAAGCTTTTTCGAACATCTCTTTGCTGGTAACTAATGGCATATATGTTCCTCCATAAGGATTTTTCTATATTATACAACTTTATATTCGTAAAGTCTATCGAAAACCCCAATTTCGGCTTGTGAAAATTTTTTGAAGGCTTTATAATATCCTTATGGAACACAACGGTTCGGTGCCGCTACTGGACGGCGAGAAGATTTTCGATTTGGAATGCGACGGTCTGAAGATAATCCAACACCCAAAGGGCTACGCCTTTACAACGGACGCGGTTTTGTTGGCAAATACCGTTCGCGCCGTCAAAGGCGACAGCGTTCTGGAGCTTGGTACGGGATCGGGAGTCATCTCCCTGCTGATTTCGAAAAAGTGCCGCGCGAAGTCCGTGACCGCTTTGGAAATCCAGCCGCGCCTGTACGATATGGCGCGCCGTTCGGTACTACTGAACGGACTGGACGAACGGATAAAGGTCGTAAACGGGGATATACGCGACGTCAGGAAAATTTTTTCGGAGACGTTCGACGTAGTATGCACGAATCCGCCGTATTCGCCGTATAGCGGCGACAAGGAAAGCGCTACCGAAAACGATATATGCAGGTCGGAGGTATTGATAACTTTGCCCGAAGTCGTATCCGCCGCGGCAAGCGCATTGAAATTCGGCGGTAAATTTTATATAATAATCGCCGCCGACAGACTGACCGATCTATTGTATTCTATGCGGCAAAATCAATTGGAACCGAAAGTTCTGACTCCCGTTCAGCCCACGGCGGAAAAGGAAGTCAATACGGTAATAGTTACGGCGATCAAATGCGGAAAACCGGGGCTAAGGATCACGAAGCCGTTAATCATAACAAACGCCGACGGCAGTTATACGGAGGCGGTCAGGAGAATGTATTTTAATGACGGGAAAACTGTATATAGTAGGAACTCCGATAGGAAATCTTAAGGACATAACTTTGCGCGCGCTGGACACGTTAAAAAGCGTAGACGTTATCGCCTGCGAAGACACCAGGCATACGCGCATACTGTTGGACAGCTACTCTGTTTCAAAGCCTTTGATCAGTTACTATCGCCCCAAAGAACGCGAAGCCGCCGCAAAAATAGTAGATGAATTGACGTCCGGCAAAGACGTCGCTTTGGTAACCGACGCAGGAATGCCCTGCCTGTCCGATCCCGGAGCGATCCTGGTAAACGAATGTATCGAAAACGGAATAGCCGTCGAATCGGTACCCGGACCGTCTGCCGTAATTACCGCGTTTTCGGTATCCGGAATAATAGATACGGGATTCGTATTCCTGGGTTTTTTGCCGGATAAAGCAGGCGACAGAAAGAAAGTGACAGCAGCAATCCCCTCATACAAAATGCCTGTTGCGATGTACGTTGCGCCGCACGATATAGAAAAAATATTGAAAGAACTGAAAGCCGTTCCCGGTATCGGCAGAATAACTGTCGTAAAGGAGCTGACAAAGCTGCACGAAAGCGTGATCAGGATAACGGACGAGATCCCGCAATTTGACCAACGCGGTGAATTCGTGGTCATAGCCGAGCCCAAAGAAACTGCCGACGACGAAAGCCCGGCTTTCGAAGCGTTGGAAAAGCTGTTAGCCGACGGCGCCACTCCGTCCGCGGCGGCAAAAGAAATCGCGGCGCTTTACGGAGTAAATAAAAATCTACTGTATAAATATTCATTAAATCTAAACGCCAAAAAATAAAATTAACGCTGATTAAATAACGGGTTATCTTTTTCTTATTTTTTCTTTCTGCGAGCGAACCTATCTATCTCCTTTTAGTTGGCCCGCCTACCGGACGGTCGCGCCTTAAACACGCTGCGAAAAGCTGTTTTCGCCCGCTTGCGGCGTGAGCGTCGCTTGACACGAAACCGTAGATCTGCGCTCCTATTTATATAGTTGCGACCGCCTACCCGGACGGTCGCGCCGTAAACACCCTTAGAAAGGATCTTTTCGGCTATATGCGGCGGGAGCGTCGTTCGACACGGAACCGTAGTTCTTCTCTCCTACCCTTGCATCTATCCAAAAATCTCTCTTTCACGGGCGCATAATCTGTATAAGAAACGAATATTTTAAGCTTACGTTAAACTACATGGAATCATAAAACCAAGAATGATTTTTAATAGATTTTTCCGGAAAAACGTAATGCTATTAGGGGTTGATTTTGTCCAAATAACCGCTGTAGTGATGTTGAATATCGACTTGTACTATGAGAGTCGTAGCG
>DVNF01000052.1 GCA_018714575.1 Candidatus Stercoripulliclostridium merdigallinarum | reverse complement strand
ACGGAGAGGGCATATATACGGGCGTGATTTTTTGCTGTATGCGCGGCGCGGATATTGCCGAAAACATGTCGGTAGCAAAGCTTGTCGCCGAAAAGGTAGCAAACGGGAAAGGGGTAGTCGGCGCCGATCTGGCAGGCGACGAAGGCGGTTACCCCAATTCGGGATACGCAAAGCTGTTTGCGTTTTTCAGGGAGGCAGGCGTACCGTTTACCATACACGCAGGAGAAGCGCGCGGAGCCGAAAGCGTCAGGGCGGCGATCCGTTTCGGCGCCGACAGAATAGGCCACGGCGTTGCCGCGGCGCGCGATCCTTATACCGCGGACATGATGCGCGACAGAGGCGTGCCGGCGGAGATGTGCTATACTTCAAACCTGCAAACGGGAGCGTGGAGCAGTCGTTTGGGGGAATATCCTTTGCGAAAGTTCATGCAAAACGGCATAA
The DNA here is from genome assembly GCA_018714575.1 of Candidatus Stercoripulliclostridium merdigallinarum. Classification (GTDB taxonomy): domain Bacteria; phylum Bacillota; class Clostridia; order Christensenellales; family DTU072; genus Stercoripulliclostridium_A; species Stercoripulliclostridium_A merdigallinarum. The sequence goes on along the minus strand of DVNF01000052.1, from coordinate 6,134 downwards.
AAGTTTCGCTGAACAGCGATAACATGACGGTATCGGATACGAATTTGAAAAAGGAATACGCTCTGTTGAAAATAACGGAAAAGGAGGCGGCGGTTTTATACCTGAACGCCCTCGAAGCGGCGTTCCCGAACGCGGCTGCCGCGGCTTTTTTCGATAAAGCCGAGTCAATGTGAACGTTCGGAGTAAAATAATTAAAAAACGGCTCCCGTTTTAAGGGAGCCGAAAACTTATTCGCAAAAATTTCAGCTATTATTTGAAAATCCTCAACACGTTATGTACGACGCGGCAATCGATGACTTTATTTTCGATTACTTCGCCGTCGACTTCGGTGCAACCGTCGTCCAAAACTTCTATTTTAACGCTGTCTGCCAGATATTCCTCCGCATAGGGTGATTCGATGTGCTTGCCGCCGTTCAGGAATTTGATCAGCGTCGGCAGGATCTTGTATTTCGGCATTTCGTTTATCAGGACGACGTTCAATTTCCCGTCGTCTGTGATAGAATGGGGGGAGATCTTCATTCCGCCGCCGATACAAGTGCCGTTTGCCGCGGCGATCATGAACACCGATTTTTCGTGGCGTTCGCCGTTTACCTCCAGCGCGATCTTATGGAATTTACATTCTATCAAAGTCAGTATCAACGAAACGTAATATTTGGCTACGCCCTTGAAAGCTTTCATTTTGCCGTAGCGCACCAATACGTCGACGTCCATTCCCGCGCCGGTGCAGTTTATCGCGCGCCTGTGACCCAGATCCAAATAATCGGAATAAACTATGTTGTTGTTCAATATAAGATTTATGGCTTCGACGGGGTCGGAAGGAATGCCTGCCGCGCGGATAAAATCGTTTCCGGTTCCGCAGGATATAATGCCGATATTGATTTTTTCAAAGTCGGTTATGCCGTTCAGGACTTCGTTCAAGGTGCCGTCTCCGCCCATAACTATCAGATCGGTGTGGTCGCGCTTGTTCAATTCGGCGGTGATTTCCTTTGCGTGCAGGGGGTGATCGGTTTCGTGTACGGTATATTCTATGCCGCGTTCATCCAGTACGGCTTTGACTTTTTCAAAGGCAAGAGCGCTGCCGCCTTTTGCCGAAGAGGGGTTCAAAATTATATCGAACATATCTCAATCTCCTTGTGGTATGCAATGATTATAAACTATATTTTGTCAAAAATCAATATCAAATAGTTAATTCGGCGTCGGCTTAGTCCCGGCGCGCACACGATAAAAAAGACTGTACAAGATTGCCGTCAGGCTGTATAATATAAAAATGGAGTTGATACGGATATTATCCGCAGCCGACAAGGTCGTTGCGGTAAACGAAGGAGAGGAATTCGAGTTGACGGGCGCGATACGCGACTCGTTCGAGCATAAATTTCATTCCATGACAGCAGACGGTTACGAGATGCCCGCTTTGGGAGTCAGCCTGGACGCCATGGTCAAAACCGCCATGGCAGAGGGATTGTGGCTAAAATTCGATTATTCGCGGACGAAAACGCACCGCGAAATGCCGTTTGACCGGCTGGCAGTACAATTACGCCCCGAGTATTCGGGATTGGAATTTGTGCGCGGAAACGGCGGGACGTATTCGGGCAGGGACTATTACTATTCCTTAAAAAAAGGACAGACGGCGGCGGAGCTTTGCGAATTTTTGAAAGGAGCAGGCAAATAATTATGACGATTTCAAAGACCGCGAAAAGCCGCGAACTTAAAAAGAGGCGTTTAGTATGAAAATTATCATTGTCGGTGCCGGCAACGTCGGCAAAGAGTTGGTTTCCAGACTTTCCGAAGAGGGGCACGACATTGTTGTTGTCGATTCCAACGAGAAGCGTTTGAACAATTTTATAGACCGTCACGACGTCATGGGTATCGCCGGCAACGGCGCCGATTTCGACGTCCTTGAAAATGCCGGAGTCAACACGGCGGATTTATTCGTTGCCTGCACTCCGCAGGACGAACTGAACATTTTGTGTTCGTTGGTGGCAAAGAAGTTGGGCGCAAAGGATACGGTCGCGCGCGTGCGTTCGCCCGAATATTTCGAATTATTCAGGGAACGCGATCTGGGATTGTCGGTAGCCAATTATTTCGTCGCGTATTTTTTCATTACCGTCATTTCGCTGATATTGATTTCGCTGGCGGAGCCTACGGTACCTGCCGCGTTGCAAGAGGCGGACTCGGGATGGTTCGTCGAAAACTTTTCGGCGGTAGCCACCTGTATCAACAACGTCGGTCCGGGATTGGGATCATACGGTCCTATGTATAACTTCGCGCATATGACGCAATTTTCAAAGATCGTGCTGTGTTTCGATATGCTGATAGGCAGGTTGGAAATAGTGCCGATGTTATTGTTGTTCTATCCGAAAGCATGGACTCCGGCGAAATAGGCGGAATAAAAGTTGACACGGGAACGGTGAGTGATATAATTTATACATCTAATACATCAAAAGGGAGTAGTCTGAAAGCGCGCGGGTCGTCAATACGGCAAAACGGCAAAGTTTGCCCGGGTCGCGCCACCTAAAGGTAGCCAAGACTTTTGACGTGCTTTTCGCCGCCGAAAGTTTTTTTATATAAACTTTAGCATAATTATCTGTAAACGGCACAGAAAGCCGTAAAGGAGCAGGAAATGAACTATTACTCCGAAGATCTGTTCGATATAAAGGAGTCGTTGCAAACGTCCGAGGAGGGACTGAGTCCCGACGAAGCCGCCAAAAGATTGACGGAACACGGCAAAAACGCGTTGCAGGAAAAGAAGAAAAAGCCGTTGATCGTAAAGTTTTTGGAACAGTTCAAAGACGTCATGATCATCGTATTGATAGCCGCGGCAATCGTTTCGGCGGCGTTGACGATTTATACGAAAGAATATTCCGAATTAATAGAATCGGGGCTGATATTGCTGATCGTAATAGTCAACGCCATAATCGGCGTGGTACAGGAAAACAAAGCCGAATCGGCTTTGGAGGCGTTAAAGAATCTGAATAAGCCTTATTCAAAGGTCATTCGCGGCGGCGCTTTGGTACAGATAAAAAGCGAAGAGATCGTTCCCGGCGACGTCGTACAATTAGAGGCAGGCGACATAGTCCCTTGCGATCTAAGGCTGTTCAGTTCGGCTTCGTTAAAAATCGAAGAAGCCGCATTGACGGGCGAATCGGTGCCCGTTGAAAAGGATGCGGATGCCCAAATCGCGGAAAACGCGCCCTTAGGCGACAGAAAGAACATGGCTTACGGTTCGGGTATCGTGTCCTACGGCAGGGGCAGAGGCATCGCCGTTCATACGGGTATGGAAACCGAGGTCGGTAAGATCGCAAAGATGTTGGAAACGGGCTCGGACGACGGCACTCCGTTGCAAAAGCAGTTGAACAAGACTGCAAAGGTTTTGTCGGTTTTGGTATTGGCAATAGCCGTGGTGATCTTTGCCGTATCGCTTGCGGACGATACCAGTCAATGGATAAACGCTTTCATGACGGCGGTCGCGATAGCCGTTGCGGCTATTCCGGAAGGACTGCCTGCCGTGGTCACCGTAGTTTTGGCTATCGGCGTACAGCGCATGTCCAAACGTAACGCCATTATCAGGAATTTGCCCGCGGTGGAAACTTTGGGTTGTTGCGAAATAATATGTTCGGACAAGACGGGCACGCTGACGCTGAACAAAATGACGGTAAAACGGTTGTACACCGTGTCGGGCGGCTTGATGAACGATACCGATTATGCCGCTTATACTGCCGGCACGGGCGACGCGGACGTATTGGTCAGGGCGATGACGTTGTGCAACGACACCACCGAAGGCGTCGCGGGATTGGCGGGCGATCCTACCGAAACGGCTTTGGTGGCGTTTTATACCGACAAGGGCGGTAATTTTGCGGACTTGAAAGAGGAATGGCGTCGCGTGGACGAAGTGCCCTTCGATTCCGTCAGAAAGATGATGACGACCGTCAACGAACACGACGGCAAACGCGTCGCTCACATAAAGGGCGCTACCGATATAATGTTAAAAGAGTGCAAAAAGGTGTTGGACGGCGGCAAAGTCAGGGAAATGACGGCGGACGACATCGAGTCCATCGGCGCGGCAAACGCCGCTATGGCTTCGCACGCGCTGAGAGTGCTGGGCGTAGCGGTAAAATACGACGACACGGCAGATATGGACAATATCGAAAAGGATATGGTGTTCGTAGGTTTGGTCGGAATGATAGATCCGCCGCGTCCCGAAGTTAAAGACGCCGTCAAAGTGGCTATCGGCGCAGGCATGCGCCCGATAATGATCACGGGCGACCACCGCGACACCGCGGCAGCTATCGCAAAAGAAATAGGCATACTCCGCGACGGCGACAAAGTTATGGAAGGGTGCGAAATAGACGCTCTGTCCGACGAGGAATTCAGAAAAGTCATAAAAGAGTATTCGGTCTTTGCCCGAGTCAGCCCCGAAAACAAAGTCAGAATCGTCCGCGCATACCGTTCATTCGGGCACGTCGTAGCCATGACGGGCGACGGAGTCAACGACGCTCCGTCGATAAAGGAAGCCGATATCGGCATAGGCATGGGTATCACCGGTACCGACGTATCGAAGGGCGCCGCAGACATGATCTTGGCGGACGACAACTTTGCGACGATAGTGTCCGCGGTGGAAGAGGGCAGAAAGATATTCCAAAATATCAAAAAGGCAATTCAGTTTTTGCTGTCCGCCAATATCGCGGAAGTGCTGTGCCTGTTCATCGCGACGGTGTTTTTAAAGATCGAATTTTTAACCCCGATCATGATATTGTGGGTGAACCTTGTGACAGACAGTCTGCCGGCGTTGTCGTTAGGCATGGAAAAAGCCGAATCCGACGTCATGAACAGACCGCCCAGAAAGACCGGCGGCAACCTGTTCCGCGGAAAGATGGGATTGGATATAGTTATCCAAGGCATAATGCAAACGGGCTTGGTAATGCTGTCGTTCTGCTTGGGACATTACGTTTTGGACGCTTCCAACGAATACGTGGGAATGACCATGGCGTTTATCAGCCTGTGCATGATACAGCTGTTCCACAGCTACAATCTGAAACGTCAGGGCAACAGCATCGTCCATAAAGACATTTTCGACAATAAGTGGTTGAATATCTCCTTCCTGGTAGGCGCGGGACTGATACTTTTGATCACATTGATACCCGTATTCCACGGAATATTCGACATTGCCTCTTTGAACGCCGCCGAGTGGTTTATAGCTTTGGGTTGCGCTTTTGCGATCATTCCGTTGGTGGAGATCCAAAAGCTGATCGAAAACGTCATCGAAAAGTACAAAAAGCATAATAAAAAATAAAGGCAACAGCCGAAAACGGTAAGACCATGTTGAACGAAAAAGAGCGATTACAGATAATCAAATACGTAGACCATACCGAATTAAACCCCGCCGCCGGCACGGCGGATATTCTGAAAACGGTGCGCGAAGGCATAAAGTGGGGTGCAAGGGCGGTATGTATTCCAGCCTCGTTTACTCCCGAAGCCGTTGCCGAGTCAGCCGGCAGGATCGATATCGCCGTAGTCACCGGCTTTCCCAACGGATACGATTCCACCGCCGCAAAGTTAAAGGAAACCGAATACGCTATCGAAAACGGAGCCGCCGAAACGGATACCGTTATCAATATCGGAAGGTTTATCGGCGGCGAATACGATTACTGTTTAAAGGAATTGTCGGCTTTGAAAAAGCTGTCGGGGAACAAGATATTAAAGGTCATCGTAGAATGTTGCTACCTGAACGAGGCGCAAAAGATAGACGTATGCAAACTTGTCACGGATTCGGGCGCCGATTTTATAAAGACGTCGACGGGCTTCGGAAAGGGCGGAGCCGTGGCGGAAGACGTCAAATTGTTTGCAAAACACGTCGGCGCGGGAGTAAAGATCAAAGCCGCCGGCGGTATACGTGACTTTGAAACGGCTGCCGCAATGATTGCCGCAGGCGCCTCCAGGATAGGAGCCAGCCGTTTGGTAAAGATCTTGGAAGCCCGTGACGATTAACAATTGACCGCCGCATACGACGGCTTTTCCGAAATTACCCGAATAACTTTACCCGACCGATGTCGGGTTTTTTATTGTAAACATCATTTTAGCAATCTCATAATATAATTTTTTACCGGAACAATGGCGAAAAACAAGCTGTTATACAT
>DVNF01000051.1 GCA_018714575.1 Candidatus Stercoripulliclostridium merdigallinarum | reverse complement strand
GTGCAATTGCTGTCGTTGACTGCGTCGGGGGCGTGGGATCATTACGATATAGTCGTCGGGGACTCCGGTTCGTATAACGCCCGTTTGACTATCTCGCCGCGCGGAGTGACCGTAGCCGCCGACAACATACCGGTGGATTACAATTCCGTTCCTCAATATACCTATACCTTACAGGCGACCGATCCCGATTATCCTATAGACGGTTTGGCGGCGGAGCTGATCGACGTGTTGGAAAGAGGCGATTATTTTGAAATAGCTTCGGCGTATCGCAAGGGCGATTATCCGTCGCTGACTGCCGCGAAGCCGCTGACGGTGACCGTCACTATAAACGCACAGCCGAAAAACTTTGTTTTGACCGCGAAAAACGGGGAACTGACTATAAACAAGTTGGTCTTTTCCGATACCGAAAACATAAATATCCGCAGCGAATACGAATATAACGGTAAACCCGTCGTCGTGAAATACACCGGCGCGTATTCTCCGGATTCGAAGGACGCCTTTAAAAAGGACGGTAAATTTTTCGCCGCCGGCTATCCGAAATTTTACGAAGTCAACGGTTCCGACGGCGTTTTGTTGGACGGCGCGCCGACAAACGCCAACCTGGACGGCGGTCACTACATAATAGAACTAAAAGCCGCGAATACCGAAGTGTTTACGGATGAAACCGTCGAATTGGAGTTTACCGTTTCCAGGCATACTCCGACGTTCGAAGTACAGCTGTATATCAAAGAAAACGGTCTACAAAGCTTGAACGCGGCTTACAGTTTTGACGGCAGGGAATACCAGCTGACGGTAAACGCCGCGGATATTTACGATCAGTTTAACAATATATTCTCCGCAACGGTTACTTACTATTCCGACGGAGTGCCGATGACCGCAACGCAAAGATACGTTGCGTTGACGGCTCCGGCTGTTTTGACGAAGATAGAATACTCTTTGACTCCGAAACCGGGGTACGACAGAAACTATAACGGCGGTAAGGCGACTTACGAAAGCTTTACTTTGCACCGCGCCAAACTTGCTCCGACAGAACAGTCCTTCCGCATAACTTACAAAGGAAGCGACTTCTTCGACGATCTGTATGCGGCTGCCGGCATAGATTTCCCGTACGTTTCGGGTTACGAATATCCCTTGGAATATTCGGCGTACCGTTCCATGGTCAACGGCGTGACTGCCGTGCCTACGACGGAAGTTTTATATCCGGGAACTTATTATCTGACCTTTACGGAAAACGAATATTATTACTTTGACGGATGGGCGACCGTGGAAGTCGTTCCTTACGTCATGGGTCTGGACTTTTCGACGGGGCTAAGCGACTATTACGGACTGGTGTCCTGGACCGGGAACGGGTTAAGGGTAAACGACTATGCCTATTCCGACGGCAATTTCCAAGGCAGGACGGGACTGATATTAGGCATTACGGACGAATACCTGGATAAGTTCGAAGTGACGGCGGATTACGTGGGAGTCGGCTTTGCCGAACCGTTCGTTTATAATATTACCGCCGCAGAAGCCGCCGTAGCGACAGATCCGATAGTAAACAGATCGGTAGAGATAATAAGATTTAATATTCTGAACGGCGAAAACGCTTATACCGTGTTGCCCGCCGAAGTCAGAATGGGCGCATTGCCCGACCAATTCGAATACGGCGCCGATATTGCCGGAGCCATCAACGCCGCGATCGGCTTTACCGGAACGGCTAACCTGGGATCGGTAAGAGTAACGTATGACGGCGACGTTACCGATTATAAACTGCTGAACGCCGGAGATCACACGTTCGAAATTACGTTGATTCAGCCGACTGCCAAAGTCGACCGCTATAAATGGGTGGGCGAAAGCCGATTCGATTTTACCGTAACTCCGAAACCGTTAGTTTATTCGGTCGCGTCGGCGGAAGTGTCGGCAACGGGAAACGTGCCCGAAAGCTTTGAATATTCCTTAAGCTATAACGGCTCGGCGGTAGCGGTACCGGCAGGAGTGACAGCGGAATTCCGAATCCGGGGCGAGGTATCGTCAGGCGCGGTCTTGAACGCAGGCGAATACGACGTAGACATTATCTTTAGCGGCTTAAACGCACTAAATTACTATTTTATAAAATCCGATTCTTCCGGTAAATTGACCGTGGTATTGGATACTCTTTCGCAGGATATTCGACTTTCGGTAACCGAATACACATATACGGGATACGCTATCGAACTTCAATTTGAAAACACTCCCGACGGATTTACGGCAGAAAACGTTCCGACAAACGCGGGCGCGTACAATGTCGAACTGTTGTTGTCCGCGCCGGGATACCGATCCGAAACGCGGGCTTTCGAATTTACGGTGCTGCCCGCCGTCCCCGTAGTCACCGTATCGAATATCGAAATGATTTTCGAATCCGGATACACTTTGACCGCGGCGGATATCCGCGGCGAAGCTGCTGTCGGGGCGACGAAGGTTGACGGAGCTTTCAGCTTTGTCGGCGGTTCCGCGCTGACATACGGGCTGAGGCAATATCTGTTGACGTTTACGCCGACGGATTCCGCAAACGTACAGTCGGTGACGGGAATTCCGATGTATGTAAACGCCTATATATCCGATGAGGCTGCCGCCGAGTATTTCAGCGTTATCGTTTCAAAAGACGTGGGCGGCAATGCCGTAATGGAACCGTTGCCGCAATCCGGAGCCGCGGTCGGGAATTCGGTCATATTGTCCGTTTCGTCAAAGGTGGCTGCGGATACGACCGTGACTTATAACGGTAACGCCCTGAACCTGACTGAAACGGGATTCGGGACAAAGATCCTGACGATAAATATCGGCGCAGGTCTGAAAGGAGATCTGGTATTCAGAGTTCAAGGTCAGGCAGTACGGACTTGGAATTTGGATTTGACTCCGTATATCGACGACGGTCAGTCGGGATCGGACGATCCCGAAACGGGCGAACCCGTGGATCCCGATGACGGAGAAACCGTCGGGGGTACCGACGGCGGCAACAACATGGGCGGCAACCAAGGCGGCGCCCAGCAGGGCGGTCAAAACACAGGCACTTCTTCGGGCGGAGTCAACGCCACGCTCAGCGAGGACGGGAAGAAAACTTTGATAATAGTCGGTTCCTCCGTCGGCGGTGCCGTAGTGTTGGCCGCAGTGATCGTTCTGATAGTGTTTGCGGTAAAAAAATCCCGAAAAAAGAATACGGGGAAATAGGGGTATAATCGATTAAACGATAAGGATAAACGATAAGGACGGAACAATCGATGGATAAATCGTTAAAACGCGGCAGGAGATCGGGAAAAATAATTGCAGTCATCGTCATAGCTTTGGCGATAATCGCGATACTTTCCGCGTGCGTGGACGGCACGTCGAAAGATCCCGACGCGGCTAATCCCGATACCGTAAAGTTACAAAGTTTCAATATCATTCCTAACGGCAACGAAGCGGCGGCGGAATACGACGTCGTCTGCCTGGATCGCAGTATATCCGGTACGTTGGAGCTGTTTACGGTGGAATTGGTGCTGTCGAATATAGCAGGTAATCCCGTGCAGTCGTTTACGATGAGCGGCAGGACTTATACAGCGAAAGATTTTTCGAACGATTCCACCGCGTCCAGGATCATGGTCAGGAACCAAGCGTTGGATGACACCGACGGCGATTCGGTGACGTTGGAAATACAAGAGATCGTCTATACCAACTCTAAAGGCACGGTGCGCATCAGAGATCCCGAAAACAATACGAAAACGGTATTGTTAGACCCCGATTTTACTTTGACCGCAGATTTCAGCGAAAGCAGTAACCCTACCGCGATAACGGAAACCACCGTAAATTACGGCGACAGAATGGGACTGCCTTCGGATAACGATATGAACTCCGCCCTAATATATCGAGTGCCGGGGCTGACTTTTGCCGGCTGGTTCACCGAACCGAACGGAGAAGGGTCAAAGGTAGAATATAACGACGAATACCTGTATCCTTACGATATAACTTTGTACGCGCATTACACGGCGGCTTACGAATACAGAATAAACGAAAACACGCAATCGGTTTCGATAACGGGGCTGAAAGACGAGTTTCGGACTACGACGCTGTTGATAGAAATTCCCGAGGAAATAGAGGGACTACCCGTTACCGAGATAGCCGACAGAGCTTTTGCTTCGGTAGGTACCGACAAAAAGATAATGTTGCCTTATTCGGTAAAAAGGATAGGCGATTACGCTTTTTATAACTGCGACAGACTCAGCGTGTACATGCCCGGAGTAACTTCGATAGGGAAATCGGCTTTCCAAAACGTTTCCGGCGGCGCCTCCGTAAACTTTTCCGTCGTCAACCCCGCTACGGGTATGGCTACCGATTCGGTGTTGCCTTCGACGTTGCTGTCGATAGGCGATTACGCGTTTAACGGCACTAGCATAGATACCGTTTGGACGGTCGTTACTTCGTCCGGCGGCGGCAGCGTAAAAAGGTTGTATGATACTTTGGTGATCCCGCAATCGGTAGAGCATATCGGAAAAGAGGCTTTTTCGGCTTCGGATCTGGTCGCCGTTTACTTCCCCGAAGGTTCGGCTTTGGTGCCGCAAAACGACGCTTTGCCGGAGGAAGCCGATCCCGATTCCGACGATGTGGGTTATGACTTTACAAACTATTTCATAGG
>DVNF01000050.1 GCA_018714575.1 Candidatus Stercoripulliclostridium merdigallinarum | reverse complement strand
GTTCCGCCGTCAAAGCGGCGTCGGCGGCGTTTTTATCGGGATAATAGGAAATTCCCATGCGCAAAGCGTCGTATGCGCGATGAGAATAAATACCCGAATAAATTTCGCCGATCTTGCCTGCCAGATTGCCTGTCCCTACCGCTTTCAAAGCGGTATATTCCAATTCGGCATTGCCTATCCCTCTGATAAGTTCTTCTTCCGAAGGCACTTCTTTTACGGAATCTTCGGTGCCGACGCGCACAAAAGCCGTCAGCTTACTGCTGCCCTTATTCAAAGCCACTTCGTATATGACTTTGTCCATTCCAATGTCGTAAGTGCCTTTGGATCTGCTGCCGAACACCGTCAAAGCCGCCCATTCCCGTCTTGCTTTGTTATCGAAAGTAACGTCGTAACGCCCTTCGTGTATTATAAAGTTTTCGGCGCGACGTTCGGTACCGATTATGACGGCGTGTTCGGGCGCCGAAGCTATTACGGTATTCATTTGCAACTTCATTTCGGCGTAATCGGGAAACAAAGGCATGAATTCCAATCTTATTTTCAGCTTTTCCAACGCGGTCAAGCTGACCGCAAAAGAGGAAATATCGTATTTAACGAAAGTGACGGCTACGCCGTGCGACATCAAATATCTGAATCTGCCGTCTTTCGACGCGGCGGAATAATCGGGTTCCGAAAGAGCTTCGGCTTCCGCCCACTTGCCGTTTTTGAATACCGAGTATTTTAACAGCCAAACGCTGCCTGCTTTACCCGCGACGCAAGCTCCGTTCGGAGAATCGGGCAAAGAATTCAGACACACCAAAGGTCTTTTCGGATAACAGTCCGCGTCGATTTTAGGTCCGGTCGCGGAAGAGCCTTCGTAGTTTTCCACGAAAGGTTTCCTGCCCGGTACGCCGTAGTCGAAAATTTTGTATTTCATGGCTATTTCATTGCCAGCGCCGCGGCGCCGTAGATACCTGCGTCGTTACCCAGCACGGCTTTTCTGACGTAGACTTTGGGATTTCTGTGTCCGCCGAAGCTGTAGCGGTTGACGCGCCTTTGGATCTTTTGCATCAGCCAATCGCCTTCGTTGGAGATGCCTCCGCCTATCAAAACGTAATCCGGGCGGAACAGGTTTACCATACTGATAATGCCTTCGGCAACATATTTGATATAGTTGTCGACGACTTTTTTTGCAACGTTGTCGCCGCGTTTCGCGGCGTTGAACGCCGTTCTGCCGCTGACTTTTCCTTCCTTTGCCGCTTCCTTGTTCATCAAGCTGTCGGGATGCGATTCCATGGCTTTACGCGTCTGACGGATCAGCGCCGATGCCGAAGCGTAGGCTTCCCAGCAACCGCGTTTTCCGCAGCTGCACAGCTCGCCGCCCATTTTCAAGGCTATGTGACCGCCCTCGGCGCCTGCGCCCATCTTGCCTTCCAACAATATGCCTTCGGTGATGATGCCGGTGCCGACTCCCGTACCCAACGTGACGAACACTACGTCGCGGCTACCCTTGCCGGAGCCGAACTTGGCTTCGCCCAAAGCCGCCGCGTTTGCGTCGTTGTTAATATACACCGGGCAATTTATATACTTTTGGAATTCTTTTACGACGGGGACCTTTTCAAAGTTTATGTTATTGGAATAGGTTATAACTCCTGCCTTTGAATTTATGGTGCCCGGAATACCCATGCCTACTCCGACGATTTCCCCGATCGCTATTCCCAGATCTGCGGCAATTTTTTTGCAAAGAGCCGCCATGTCCGCGACTATCTCCGAATAATGTCTTTCCGGCAAAGTCGGGACGGAGTCTTTGATATAAAGTTTTCCCGTTTCGTCTACAATACCGGCTTTTATACTCATACCGCCGACGTCGATTCCTATGTAATACATGATTCCCTCCGCAATTAAATTTCGGTAATAATGATTTTTCCGTGCGGCGCGACCAACCTGACCATGGCGCCGCGAGGCACAAAGAAAGTATCTCCCTTTTTAAACGGTACGCCGTCCGCGTTTGCGTTCGGAGCGTCCTCTTTCAACAATTTTCCTTCGCCCTCCGCAACCGTAAAGGCGGCAAAGCCGTCGAAAGCATACATTATGTACAAGTCGTTGAACTGCACTTCTTTGATCTTAAAATATTCGCAGGAGCACAATTTTCTGACTTTACCGTAAATAAAGTCCCTGTACTCCTTTTGAGCTTCGGGAACGTATGCCGAAAGATTTGCTACCTCCAAAGCTTCTTTTATATGCAATTTGCGCGGATTGCCGTCCTTATCCGTTCTGTTATAATCGTACAGACGGTAGGTAATATTAGAATTTTCCTGGACCTCCAACACGGTAACTCCCTTGCAAAGCGCGTGTACCGTGCCCGCAGGAACAAAGTAAAAATCACCGGGTTTGACGTATATTTTATTCATCAGCTCCGTGACCGTACCGTTTTCCAGCGCAGTTTTCAATTCCTCACGAGTGACGTCGCGTTTAAACCCCAATAAAATATAGGAATCGGGATCGGCGTCCAAAACGTACCAACATTCCGTTTTTCCGTAGGAACCGCCCTCGTTGGCGGCGGCGTATTCGTCGTTCGGGTGGACTTGAACGGACAGATCCTTTCCGGCGTCCACCAATTTTATCAGCAACGGAAAGCGTTTGAAATCTCTTATCTTATCGCCGAAAAATTCGGGGTGCTTTTCATACAGCTTTCCCAAGGTATACCCGGGATACATTTCGTCGTCGATGACGGATTCGGATCCGGGAAAATCGGAAAGTTCCCAACTTTCCGACACAGTCGCGGTATCCGCCTCTTTGCCCCACTCCGATTTTAATTTACGACCGCCCCAGATATATTCTTTGGTGACGGGCTTCAGTTTTAACGCTTTTATCAACATAGATATTTTCGCCCGAAAGGCTCTCCCGGATTAATTATTGTCATTTGTCGTTCCTGACGAATACGCGGTACCCCGGCATTTCCGGGTCCTCGGCGACTGCGGTAAACTCGGCGGCAAGATATGCGGAATAGGCGTTTTTCAAGTTGGAGTTATAGCTTTCCAGCTCCGATATCGCCGCGGCAAGCTCTTCGCCCGTCAGTTTCGATTCAAGTTCTTTCTTTGCCGCGGACAATTCTTCCGCAGTCAAAGCTTTAGGAATATATACGGTCTCCGCCCACTGTAGCAGGTGTCCTACGTCCATGGACATATCTGCCGCTTCTATCACGAAAGGCGAATCTATCGTCACAGTGCTTAGCGCCGTGCAACCGCTGAACGCCGTACCCGACACGCTGCGAATACCCGGCGAAACCGTGACGTTTTGCAAGGAAGTCGCTCCCGAAAAGACAAAACTTTCCAGTGCCGTCAGCCCGTCCGACAAAACGACCGACGTTAAATTCAGACACTCCGCGAAAGCCTCCGCGCCCATAGCGGTGATCTCGTCGGACATTTCCACGTTGACGACCTTTGCCGAGCCCGAAAAAGCCTTTGCGGCTATTTCGGTCACGCCTTCCGGAATCGCGTCGACTCCGCGCAGTAATCTGATACCGCCTGAAACTTCTTGCAAAACGGCGTTATCCTGCGAATAATAAGATGCGTTTGCCGGGTCGACTTCGATACTTTGGATATTGTCGCAATAAGCAAAAGCGCCCTCGCCGATATGGCTGACGGTCGAAGATATTGTAACGGAAACTATCGTGTCGTTGTCCTCGAAAGCGCCGTCGGCTATCGATTCGATTCCCTCGTAAACGTCCAAGTTGGCGGCGCCGCCGTCGACTTCGACGTAAGCGTAAGCCGTTTTTCCGATGACGATTATGCCGGGTAGTTCGTACTGTTTTTGAATGTAAGCGGTATTATCGAATGCGTCGCGCCCTATTCTGATAACGTTCGAACAGGTAACGTTTGCCAAAGCTTCCGCTTCGTTAAAGCAATCCGCGCCCACCGACAACAACGAGTCGGGCAACACTATAGCTTGCAAATTCTCAGCCGCGCGGAACGCGTTGTCGCCTATAGAAACAAGCTCGCTGCCCTCCGCAAAGGTTATCGAAGTTAAATTTCTGCACAACGAAAAAGCCTGTTCCCGAATGACCTTTACGGTCGACGGAACGGTGACGTCCGAAAGCCACGGCGCCAAACGGAAAGCCTCCTCGCCTATTTCGGTAACGGGTTTGGAATTAAACGTTTCGGGAATATTGGCGACGTTTAAATTTTCGTTTACAGCCGAGGTCAAAGTATACCCTTCCGCATTAGACAAATAATAAAACGTACCGTCGCTTTCATAAGCCGTTATGTTTCCGCCGCCTTCGTCTTCGCCTTCGCCTGCGTCGCCGTCGGGTTCGCCGTCGGTTTCGCCGTTACCCTGGTCGTTATCGTTTCCCGACGGATTCTGTCCTTCCGGCAGTTGCGTGCCCGGAGTTTGATTATCCGGATTTTGGGTATCCGAATCGTCGTTACAGGCAACCGCAACGCACAGAACGGCTATAATTAATAGAATTACGAGCAACCTTTTGTATCGCATACTACTCCTTAATTCTGTCCCTCGTCCAGCATTTGTTTTACTTTCATCAGGCGTATAGTATTCGCCCTTTCGTTTTCGTCCAATTTCATGGAAATGTATTTTATGGTTTCCTGATAATCGGGAATCATGACGTATTCCAAAGCGTTGACTCTGCGGCGCGTTTTTTCGATCTCGTCCGCCAACATGGCGCAGGTTTTTTCTACTTCTGCAAGCTTGATCAGCTTTACCATAACGGCGCGAAGACTTTTTACCGAAGCGTCCAATTCGGACGAAGTCGAAGCGAACGAGTACGGAAAAATTTCGGAATTTTCTTCTTCCTCGATTTCTATTTTCGGCACTCTGACGGACATGATGTTTTCTTCGCCCGATTTCAATTTCAGTTTTTTTACGGGCACGCCTACGGCTTCGGCTATTTCCGCCGGAGTCGACGCCGCGCCTGCCGCGACAAACGATCTTAACGCGGCGGAAACTTCGCCCTCCGTTTCCTTGCGAAGTTTCTTGTTCAACCGCACGTACTCCATAAAGCGGCGAATGGTTTCGTCTGTTTTGTCTTTCAGAAGTTTATGCCCCCTGACCGCGGTTTTCAACCGTCCCTTCAGGGCGCGCATTTCCATTCTGGTAGGATTTACGTTGATTCTTGCCATAGCGTTCCGATTACTTCTTTACTTCTTTTTTTGTTTACTTGTTTATTTATTAGACGTTTTCGCCCTTTTCGGGATAGTATTCGTCCAAGTACTCGTCGCGGATACGTTTCAGTTCCGACCTGGGCAGGATCCGTAACAGCTCCCACCCCAGATCCAAAGTTTCCGCGATCGAACGGTTTTTGTTAAAGCCTTGCGAAACGTAGCGTTTTTCGAATTCAGCCGCGAACTCGGCGTATTTCAGATCCATCGGAGTCAATGCGGCTTCGCCCAAAATGGCTTCCAATTCCTTGGCTTCTTTGCCTCGGGCGTAAGCGGAAAACAGCTGGTTCATCGTATCGGCGTGATCTTTTCTGGTTTTTTTGGCTCCGATACCCTTGTCTTTCAAACGCGACAGCGAAGGCAAAACGTCTATCGGCGGCACTACGCCTTTTTTATGCAGCTCCCTGGACAAAATTATCTGACCTTCCGTGATGTACCCGGTCAGGTCGGGGATCGGGTGCGTTTTGTCGTCTTCGGGCATCGTCAAAATAGGTATTTGAGTTATCGAACCTTTTTTGCCGCGAATACGTCCCGCCCTTTCGTACATTGACGCAAGGTCGGTATACAAATATCCGGGATAGCCGCGCCTGCCGGGGACCTCTTTCCTTGCGGCGGACACTTCGCGCAAAGCTTCGCAGTAATTGGTTATATCGGTCATGATGACCAAAACGTGCATTCCGCATTCGAACGCAAGGTATTCCGCGGCGGTCAGCGCCATACGCGGAGTGGCGATACGTTCTATCGCAGGGTCGTTGGCAAGGTTGACGAAAGTCACCGTGCGGTCTACGGCGCCCGTCTTTTTAAAATCGGATATGAAAAAGTCCGCCTCTTCGAAAGTGATACCGATAGCCGCGAACACGACGGCGAATTCGGAATCGGAATCCAAAACTTTGGCTTGTCTGGCAATCTGCGCCGCCAAGTCGGCGTGCGGCAGTCCCGACATCGAAAACACCGGAAGTTTTTGTCCGCGAACCAACGTATTCAGTCCGTCTATCGCGCTGACTCCCGTTTGAATAAACTCGTCGGGGTAATCGCGCGCGACCGGGTTTATCGGTTGACCGTTGACGTTGTATTTTTTATCGGGTATGATTTCGGCTCCGCCGTCCTTTGCCCTGCCCATGCCGTCAAAGACTCTGCCCAACATGTCGACGGAACAACCAAGTTCCAACGGTCTGCCCAGGAACCTGGCTTTCGCCGTAGACATACGTATGCCGTGCGAGCCTTCGAACAGCTGTACCAAAGCTTTATCGTCGTTTACTTCCAACACTTTTCCGCGGCGGATACTGCCGTCGTCCAAGGTAATTTCCACCAATTCGTCGTATTTAACGCCGCTGACGCCGTCTACCAGCATCAAAGGTCCGACAATTTCTTTTATGGTTTTATACTCTTTTAACATATCTACCTCGTTATCCGATTAGTTGGGCGAACTGCCTCTCCATTTCGTCGGAGATGATTTTAAAGCTGTCGGTCTGTTCTTCGGGAATATATTTTGCCCTGCCTATCTTCTCTTTTACGGGCAGAGCGATGATGTCCTCGGCGTCGACGTTCTTTTGCAACGCCGCCCTTGCCAAACGATCGAATTCCAATATCAGTCCCAACATCTTAGCCTGCTTTGCCGTAGAAGTATAAGTGTCGATTTCGTGGAATGCGTTTTGGTGCAGATAGTCCTCGCGGATCGATTTGGCTGTGTCCATCGTTATCCTGTCCTTGCCGCCCAAAGCGTCCATGCCGACAAGTCTGACGATTTCGTTCAATTCCGCTTCCTCTTGCAAAATTCTCATAGCGTCGGAACACATCTTGTTCCATTCTTCGCCCATGTTCTGATCGAACCAAGCCGACAACCTGTCTGCGTACAGCGAATAACTTTGCAACCAATCTATTGCGGGGAAGTGGCGCCTATAAGCTAACGACGCGCTGAGTCCCCAGAACACTTTGACTATCCTTAGCGTCGCCTGCGAAACGGGTTCGGACAAGTCGCCTCCGGGCGGAGAAACTGCGCCTATCGCGGTAATCGAACCCGTGACGTCGCCGGAGCCCAAAACCTTTACGATACCCGCCCTTTCGTAGAATTCGGCAAGTCTTGCCGAAAGGTAGGCGGGGTAGCCTTCTTCGCCGGGCATTTCTTCCAAGCGTCCGCTCATTTCCCTCAACGCTTCCGCCCATCTGGAAGTCGAGTCCGCCATTATCGCGACGTTATATCCCATGTCGCGGAAATATTCCGCGATCGTGATCCCCGTGTAAATACTGGCTTCCCTTGCCGCCACCGGCATGTCCGAGGTATTGGCGATCAAAACGGTACGTTTCATCAACGGTTCGCCCGTTTTCGGATCGGTCAATTCGGGGAATTCGTTCAAAACGTCCGTCATTTCGTTGCCGCGTTCGCCGCAACCGACGTAGACGATAATGTCCGCGTCCGCCCATTTTGCCAGCTGATGCTGAACGACCGTTTTGCCGGAACCGAAAGGTCCGGGAACGGCGGCAACGCCGCCTCGCGCTATCGGAAAGAAGGTGTCTATGACCCTCTGTCCCGTTATCATCGGGGAGAACGGCGCCAGTTTTTCGCGGTAGGGTCTGCCCTTTCTGACTGCGGCTTTCCTCAGCATCGGTACCGATATTTCGCCTTTTGCCGTTTCTATCACGGCGATAGGTTCGTCTATCGTATATTCGCCGCGATAGATTTCTTTCACTATGCCGTCCGCGCCCAAAGGCAGCAAAATTTTATGTTTTACCAGGACGTTTTCGTCCACGTAGCCCAATTCGTCGCCGGCAACCACCTTATCGCCGGGCTTCTTGACCGGGTTAAACGTCCACTTTTTTTCGTGATCCAACGGAGCGGCTTCGACGCCTCTTGCAATACGGTCGCCGCCGAATTCGCGCAGTTTATCCAACGGCCGTTGTATGCCGTCGTAGATGCTTTCGATCAGTCCCGGCGCAAGCTCCACCGACAACGGTTCTCCGGTATCGAAAACTTCGTCCCCGGGACCTATGCCCGAAGTTTCTTCGTAAACTTCTATCGAAGCTTTTTCGCCCCTGAGTTCGATGATTTCGCCGATCAGACGCTGTTTGCCTACTCTGACGACGTCGAACATCTTGCTTTCGCCCATGCCGTCCGCGACTATCAGCGGTCCGGATACTTTTACTATCTTACCCATATAAACTCCTCTTTCCCCGTTATTCCTCGTCCAAAGTTATACTGCTGCCTATTGCCTTTTCGACGTTTTCGTTGATCGCCGCCATGCCGTAACCGTCGCTTCCCGCGGCAGTGGGAATGGGTATCACCGCAGGATACGGGCGCGCTTTGTACCTGTTTATCAGTTCCCTGTGCGCCTTTGCGATATCTTCGGTGACGAATATCACCGAATAGTCCCTGGCAAGTTTTTTGATGACGCCTTCGGCTTCGGAAAATTCCTTTACCCCGTAGACGTCGGCTCCCAAAGCCTTGAAAGCCGATATGGCGTTTTTATCGCCTACAACGGCGACGCGGTCGTTAGGCATATATCTTTATAATTCTCCTTTTTATTTCCTCACGGCTCAGTTTGTTCGCTATTCCCGTCATAATGGTACGAATAGCGCGGCACTCAGCCTTTTTAATAAGGTAATATCCCATGATCGGTTGAACGGTGAACATATCGTTCGCCATACCCGTCATCAGCCTGAGCAAATATTCTTCCTTTGCCTTTTCCATCGCCCGGGTAGAATCGATACCTTCCGACTTTAATCCCGTCAGTCCCAATAATTCGAATCCGGTCTGCCCGTCCTTGAACGCTCGGGAAAACCTGTCCGACGGAATAGCCCCTCCGGCAACAAAACAGTTTGCAAAAGCTTTATAATCCATGCCTGCTTCGATGACGCGCCTGTAAGACAGCACGTTCGTCAGATCGGCTTCGGCGCGGAAATAATCCTTTACCACCTTTGCGACGCCGCGCGCCGAAACCAAAGCCGCAATTTCGTCATACATCGCCCTGTCGGCTGTTTCGTCCACAGCCTTTGGCGTCAAAGCGTTTTCGGAACGCAATGCGGCGACCTTTACCGTGACTTTGTCCATATACTCGCCCAAGGACTTGCCTTCCTGGACGACGGCGTCTTTTATTTCTTCCGCAGGTCGGTTGCCTCCGGAAAGGTACAGGTCTTCGTCGTCCATATCGAAGTATTTGGCTTTTAACGCCGTCTTTAGGTTATGGTAATCGGTTTTCAGCCAAAAGCATTCGAAGCCGGCACCCTTAGGAGCGTTTTTTCTGACAAAGGTTTCCAAGGTCTGTTCCTCGTTTGCCAGCATACTTTCGTAGTCGTCGCTATCGGATTGTGCGCCGAAACCGCCCTCGCGCAGTATTCTGACGGCGTCGGACAAGTTGTCGCATTCGGACAAGCGCCCCAATTTCTCGGCGCCGAACAGCTTCGATTCCATTGTCTTTACCGCCGCATTGGCGAATAACAGTCCGTTCATAATTTATTACTGTTTCCGAATAAAGCGCGCCACAGCTCGGGCTCGGTTTCGTTCCTGAGTTCCCTGAAATCTTCAGTCAGCGACAAATTCTTATCGGCGTATTTTCCTTTCAAGATAACGCCGCCGGAAATGGGCGCGTAAGTATCCGAAAGGCTAAGTCGAATGCCGAGTTCCTTTGCCGTTTTTGCGATAAACGCAGCCGTTATACGTTGCTTGTCGTCTTCCGAGATCATGACTTCGTCGCCGTCGTCGGCATAGGAAAGCATCTCACGGATAATCTTTAAATACTCCGTCTTTTTCAACGCAAGTATGCCTGCTTCGGCGTCTTTATAGACTTCGTCGAGTACTTTCTTTTCGGCGGACAATCTTCTTTTTCTGATTTCCAACTCGGCGTTGACCCTCGCCGCAGCCATAGCCGCGTCGGAGTAAGCCTGACGTTCCGCTTCGGCGGTCTGCAACAGTTTGTCGCCGACTTCTTTAGCCTCCGCCATTATCCGTTCGGCCTTTGCAACGGCTTCCTGCAAAACCTTTTCCGCCTCTGCCGAAGCGTCGAAAATTATTTTTTCGGCTATTTTATTCATCTTCTTACTTTACGACTTACTTTAAGGCTTAGTTTACGACCAGCTGGGGATAAACAGTGCGAGGATCGAAATCAACAACGCCAACAGCGCATAGGTTTCTACCATTGCCGTCATCAGCACGCCCTTAGTGGATTCTTCGGGACGTTTTGCCACCAAAGCGATACCCGCGACTGCGACTTTGCCTTGGTGAATGGCGCTGAAC
>DVNF01000049.1 GCA_018714575.1 Candidatus Stercoripulliclostridium merdigallinarum | reverse complement strand
CCGCCGGGATACAACGTGTCGTCGCCCCATTCGCCTTCGCCGTACCACAGTTCCAATTGCAGGTTCCTGTCCGCCAAAGCGTTGCCCTGAACGTACAAAGTGACCTGTTCCCAACCTTCGCCGATAGTCTTGGAAGTAGCGTCCTTTATATCCGCGCCGGTCAGCTTTACGGTAGCTTTGGGTTGATCGGCTTTGGTGCCGTCGCCGACGAACCGCATATAATCTTCATAGTCTTTCAGATCGCCGTTCAGATATTCCTGATAGGTCGTAGTGTAATAATCGTTATAGAAATCGCGGAATTCCAATTCTTCCAAATCATCGGCGTTGTCGGTATCCGGGTCGATTTCCGCTTTGGTGGGGGTACGAGGATCGTCTTCATCGCTTGCCTCGTTTATCCAAGTCATGAATTTATAAAATTCGTTGTAATCGGCGTCGTAACCTTCTGCCGTCTCGTCGTCCTCGGGTCCGATTCCATCGTTGAAATCGGCAAGCCATTGATCGTAGTTGTTGTCGTATTCGGTAGCCGTTACTCCGTCCATTCCGGTATAGCGCGGAATACGCGGTTCGTCGATCTCGGGCACCCAAATATAAACCCAAACGGAAACGACGTAGTATTTATTCTTTTCAAACTTATATTCGTAGTCGGATTGATAGCCGCCGCCGGAAATGGCGTTTTCGGGGTGGTAAATCAACAAAGCTGTGCTGTCTTTCGAGTTTCCGTCAGGCAAAGTTTTCGCCGTCAGCGCCCCGCCTTCGCCCACGTTATAGAAATCTCCCAACGCGGGCGCTACGAATTCGGAATCCAGTTTATGATATAAATCGGTATATTGATATGTCTTATCGCCGTATTGTGCGGTGGCGTCGCCGCCTTCGGTTGCGGGTTTGCCGTCTTTGTCCGACAACAGCTCGTAAAGCTTCGAATAATCGAAAATACCTTTCGGGTTATCGTTGTTCGCGGAAGTGCTGTATGCCGGGAAATCGTCTTTGTCCGCGGAGCTTAATCCCTCTTTACCTACCACGAAAGTAAAGTTTTCGGGTTCGCCCAGCTTTGCGGAATGGAAGAATTTGGTGGTCGAAGCGGAGCTGGACGAAGTGTGCGCTCTGTAAGCGGTAAAGTTGGGATCGGGATACTTCATGCTGACGGCAGTCATTCTGCCGCCGTCGGCTTTTTCGACAGCGATACTGTCGTAACGCTGATCATAGCCTGCCGCGTAATCGGAAGAATTTTCTTTCGCATTTACGACGTCGTTAAAGGCGTCGGTAAATTCAGCCGAGGTAACTTCGTCCAATTTGATATTGTCGAAAAATACCGTACCTTTAGCAAGGTAAGGGTTGACGCCGTTTTCAAAATACGGGCTGTAATTGGTGTTGTTACTGTCGGTAGAACCCAGGTTCGCGGGACCGTGACCCAACCAAAGCTGAATGGAAATTTCGCGATCCTCGAAATCGGAGCCCTCGATATAAATTTCATAGGTCTGCCAATTCTTTTGAGTGTCTATCGAGAAATAGTCTACGGAGGAATCGCCGCGAATTACGATCGCCGCGCCGTTCAAAGGCTGGCCGTTGTTGTTCAAAAGGTGCGTCCATACGCTGAGGCTGAGTTTATAATACTTTCCCGATTTGACGACGGCTTCGTCGGATGCGGAAAAGTATATCGAACCCTTATTCGAACCGTCTATTGAAATCACCAAAGCGTTGGTGTCGGAATATTTGTCCCCCTTTTTCGGAGTTTGGGGGTCTACGCCGGGGAAATCGACCTCGGCATTGATCTCACCCTTTCTTGCATTAAAGCTGTTCAGCGCGTCGGCATTATTTACGTCACCGAACAAATCGACGACGCCTGCGGAAACGTTAGAGCTGCCGGTAGACATAGAACCGCCCGACGAGATCGTCCAGCCCGTTACGTTGCTCTTTACGTACGAAGCGGTGGGACCCGTTGCAGTCGCAAACGATCCGTTCGCTATCGCGGAGGTATCGGTAACGGTGTTTTGATCGTCATCGGGGTCGCTTGTGTCGGGGTCTTCGGGAGGCGTGCAAGCCGCCATTATGACCAAAGAAAACACCAACAGCAATGCAAGTAACAATGTAAGCAGTTTAGTTGACTTTTTCATTTAACCACCATATCTGTATTCGGGCGTATCAACCCGTAAGTATTTAAATATTAGCACAAACGCCCTTTAAAATACAAGGATTTCGTGTGAACATTTTCTAAAAATATTTAAATAACGCGCGTGAGAGCGTGCGCGTAAAATTATATAGATAAAAATAATATGATTCCGATAGAAATTTGTTTAAAGCGCTTGCGTGCGCGAAAAAAATTTTGTATCATTAGTGCATATTTTTTGAAGGAGAAAACCATATGAACACTTACGCTCAATCAGTTCTGGATCAGCTTAAAAAGCGTTTTCCCACCCAGAAGGAGTTTCTGCAGGCGGCTACCGAAATAATAGATTCCCTGTCGCTGGTTTTCGACAGACACCCCGAATACGAAAAAGCGGGCATCCTTGAAAGGTTCGTCGAGCCCGAAAGACAGATCAACTTCCGCGTTACCTGGATAGACGACGCCGGCAAAGTCCAAGTCAACACCGGTTACCGCGTACAATATTCTTCGGCTATCGGCCCGTACAAAGGCGGTCTTAGGTTCCACCCCTCCGTCAACAACTCCATCATGAAGTTCTTGGGCTTGGAACAAATTTTGAAAAACTCGCTGACCGGCATGCCTATTGGCGGCGCCAAGGGCGGTTCCGACTTCGATCCCAAAGGTAAATCCGACAACGAAGTCATGCGTTTCTGCCAAGCTTTCATGCAGGAACTGTACCGTCATATCGGACCCGACACCGACGTCCCCGCAGGCGATATCGGCGTAGGCGCCAGGGAAATCGGCTACTTGTACGGTTGCTATAAAAAGCTTGCCAACAACAACGGCTGCGCCCTTACCGGCAGAGGCGTTCCTTACGGCGGATCGTTGGTCAGGACGGAAGCTACCGGCTACGGCTTGATCTATTTCGCAAACGAAATGTTAAAAACAAAGAATCAATCCTTCGAAGGCAAGCGCGCTGTCATCTCCGGTTCGGGTAACGTCGCTATCTACGCCAACGAAAAAGCCACTCAATTAGGCGCAAAAGTCGTAGCAATGTCCGATTCCGACGGCTATATCGTCGACGAACGCGGCATCGACCTGGATCTGATAAAGAAATTGAAGGAAGTCGAAAGAAAACGTATTTCCGAATACGTCAAAATTTATCCCAACGCCGTGTACAAGAAAGGCTGCAAGGATATCTGGACGGTCAAATGCGATATTGCTCTCCCCTGCGCCACTCAAAACGAATTGAACCTGGATTCCGCAAAGATCTTGGTTCAGAACGGTTGCAAGTGCGTAGCCGAAGGCGCAAACATGCCGACTACTTTGGACGCTATCAAGTACTTCCAAGACAACGGCATACTGTTCGGACCCGCAAAAGCAGCTAACGCGGGCGGCGTCGCTACCAGCGCTTTGGAAATGGCTCAATCTTCGCAAAGAATGTATTGGTCGTTCGAAGAAGTCGACAAGGAATTGGAACACATTATGAAAAACATCTTTAAAATGTGCGACGAAGCCGCAAAAGAATACGATTGCGCAGGAAATTACGTCATCGGCGCGAACATCGCAGGCTTCAAACGCGTTGCCGAGTCTATGTTGGCATACGGCATCTATTAATCCGAAACGGTGAAAAGGGCTGCTATGCTGCGTTTACTGCGCGCGATGTAAGACAGTCATTTAGGTTTACTAAACTCCTGCCTTACATCACTGCGCGAGCCTTGCCTAGCAGCCTTTTGACCGTTTCGGGCGTTTGATCTGCAAAAACAATTTTTTAAAATTTAGCCCGTAATCAATGCGGGCTTTTTTCTTTTGACAATACAAAATATTTGTCTTTATTCAGCAAATGAAGGCGCCTTCCTGCGTTTACTGCGCGCGATTGGTAAG
>DVNF01000048.1 GCA_018714575.1 Candidatus Stercoripulliclostridium merdigallinarum | reverse complement strand
GCATTCGGTTCTCTGACGATGATCTCGCCGAAGTTTTCGGACGAATAATGATGATCTACCAAAGCGTGATCGCCACAACGACCGAAATACAGCCCCTGACATTTGGTTCCCAACCTCGCGGCGGTAGCCGTATCCAACGCTATACCCAGATCGTAACGACGGTATCTGCATTTACCTATATCGGAAAAACCGGGTAAGATCCTGAGGTTCTGACGTAGTTCCGCATGATTTTCAACGAAAATATCGACGCGTTTTCCCAGATTTTCCAAATAACGTTTTGTCGCAAGAGCGCTGCCTACGGCGTCGCCGTCGGGGCGCACGTGCATAAACAGCGCCACCTTATCGGCGGAATGTATTGCAGCGGACAAAGCCTCGTACATTTAATCGGAAGCCTCCTCTTTTTTCAGCTGTTGCAAAATCTTATCGATTTTAAAGCCGTAATCGACGCTGGTATCCAACAAAAATTTCAATTCGGGCACCGTGCGAATCTTCATTCTTTTAAACAAAGCGTTTCTAAGGTAGCCTTTTGCGGCGTTCAAACCTTCGATGACTGCCTCCGGGTCGCCGTCCATGACGCTGACGAACACCAACGCCACGCCCAGATCCGCGGAAGTATCGACGCTCATTATCGTCAGCATTTTGCATTCCGAAACTCTGGGATCTTTTATATCCTCGCCGATAACTTCCGTCAAAATCTTTGCAATTTCAGAATTAACCCTTTCTATTTTCATAAAAAGTACCTCGTTTACGAACGTCTACGCTACGAACGATCCTCTACTACTTCAAAGGATTCGATTATATCGCCTTCCTTAATATCGGAACAATTCAGCAAACCGATACCGCATTCGTAGCCCTGAACGACTTCTTTTACGCTGTCTTTCATACGTTTCAAAGAATCGATTGCCGTATCAGCAACGACGATATTATCACGAATCAGGCGTACTTTAGCGTTTTTGACGATTTTTCCGTCCAAGACCATACAACCTGCGATGTTACCGACGCCGCTGATCTTATAGACGGCGCGGACTTCGGCTTTTCCAAGGTATTCTTCCTTATATTTAGGTGCGGACAGACCTTTGATTGCGTTCGTTACGTCGTCGATTGCGTCGTAAATAACGCGGTACAGCCTGATTTCTACTTTCTTTGAATCAGCCAAAGCTTTTGCTCCGGCTATCGGACGGACGTTAAAGCCTATGATAACGGCGTTGATGGAATCAGCCAACACGACGTCGGATTCATTGATCGCTCCGACCATGGCGTGAGGAATTCTGACTCGAACCTCGTCCGTAGACAGTTCCAACAAGCTTTGTTTTATAGCTTCTACGGAACCTTGGACGTCGGCTTTGATAATGATATTCAAATCCTTCAGCTTGCCTTCCTCGATGCCGCGGAAAACGTCGTCCAAAGTGATCCTGCCGCTTTGCAGTTTTTTCTCTTTTTCCTTGGCGATACGGTCAGCGACAACGGACTTTAACAATTTTTCGTCGTCAACCGCTAATAATTGATCGCCGGCTTCCGGAACATCGTCCAAGCCCAATAGCGCGACAGCCGTGCTGGGCAGAGCTTTTTTGACCATTCTGCCCCTTTCGTCCTGCAACGCGCGTACCTTACCTATAACGGTACCGGCAACGATGTGGTCGCCGACTTTCAAAGTACCGTTTTGCACCAAAACGACCGCCAAAGGACCTTTGCTTTTGTCCAAGCGTGCCTCGATAACCGTACCTCTGGCGTTTCTGTCGGGATTGGCTTTCAGATCCATCATTTCGGCAACGATAAGTATGTTTTCCAACAACAGATCGATATTTTGACCGGTCTTTGCGCTGACTCGGACGCACGGTACGTCGCCGCCCCATTCTTCGGGCACGATGCCTTGTGCGGACAGTTCGCTTAGCACTCGATCGGGATCGGCTCCCGTCTTATCGATTTTGTTTATTGCGACTATCATCTTTACGCCTGCGGCTTTGCAGTGGTTTATAACTTCGACTGTTTGCGGCATAACGCCGTCGTCGGCAGCAACGACTATTACGACTATGTCGGTAACGTCGGCGCCCCTGGCGCGCATTGCGGTAAACGCCGCGTGTCCGGGAGTATCCAGGAAGCAGATCTGTTTTCCGTGGACTTCGGTTGTATACGCGCTGATATGTTGAGTAATTCCGCCGGCTTCTCCCGCCGCGACGTTGGATTTTTTAATGTAGTCCAAAATCGAAGTCTTGCCGTGGTCGACGTGTCCCATGATCGTGACTATCGGGGGACGCGGTTTCAGCAATGCGGGATCGTCTTCGGATTCGTTTTCAAAGTAGGAACTGAGTTTTTCTTCGCTGGTTTCTTCTTTTTGCAACTCGATCGATACGCCGAAGTCTGCCGCGACCAATTCTGCCGTTTCGAAGTCGATATTGTCGTTTATCGTCTTCATTATATCTAATTGGAACAAACGCTTTATAATTTCAGACCCTGTTTTACCGATCTTTTCAGCCAACTCTTTGACGGTAAACTGTTCCCTGGTGAATACGGCATGATCGATTTGTTGCGGTTCTTGAGAAACGGAAAACTCTTTCTTTTGCGCGCCGGTTCTGCGGGTACGGATCTTTTTGATCTCGCCCATCTCGTCGTATTCGACCACGGCTCCGTCGTCGACGTAGCCTTTTTTGGTCATGGCTTTTCTGTTGGTCTTTACTTTATCGTCGTTTCTTTCGACCAATGACGACTTACGTTTATCCTTTAAAGGATTTTGCCCGGGAGAGGGAACGTTGGTGATGTTTTCCAACGCGGATACTCTTCTAAGAATATCGCCTGCCGAATTTTTGTCGGGTCTGGAACCGTTCGGCTTATTGCCCCTGTCGCGGAAAGGACGCGGACCGCGCGGTTCTTCCACGGGCGGAATATATGTTTTTATTACCGGCTTCATCGTCGGCTTCTTGGGTTTGGAAATCAGCATGGACTGCGCGGCGTTCTGTGCGGCAAGCCTTTGCTTGGATATGTCGGATTTATCCCCGTCGGCTTCTTTTGCGGGCGCGGGTCTGAATTCGGTTTTTTGAGGCTTCGCCTTGGCAGGTTCCGGTTTCTTTTGTTCCGGAGCCTTTGCGGGGACAACGCGTACGGGTTCCGCAGCCTTTTCCGCGTTAATAACCTCTTCCGTCTGTGCCTTAACGGGTTCGACCTCCGCCGCGGGAGCTTTTTCCGCAACTTCGGGCTCCGCCTTGATTTCTTCTACCGGCTTGACTTCTGCCGCTTTTTCCGTTTCGGTTTTTGCGGTCGTCTCTGCAACCTGCTGCGCTTGTTGCTTTGCGGCCTCTTCTTCCAGTTTGCGGACGATATCCGCCTTTCTGGCCGCCAGTTTTACCTTTGCTTCGTTTAAGGCGCCACGCTGAAATGCCAGGGACTTAGCGACTGCCTGGCGTTTGGCTTCGATAAAAGCGCCTAAATTTTTAATGCCTGAATTTTGTTCGTTTCCGGTTGTTTGGGGCATATCCTTCCTCTACTTTAATATTTCGTTAGCGTAGCTATGATGACTTTTCCCAGCTCCTTGTCGGTTATCCCGATTGCTTTTACATTAGGATTGCCGACAAACGCGCCGAGGTCGGTCAGTTCGTATATTTCTATTTCGACGTTGCCGTCGGAAAGTGCTTTTTGCAATTTGTTGCGGGAATTTTCCCGTAAATTGCCGTCTATAATTACAGTTTTGATATTTTTAGCTGCCGATATTCCGTCCACGCCGATTATCGCGCCGCGTTTTCTAAGCGCGAAACCGATATAACTATTCAGCTTTTTCCTGTCCGTTTCGGACAGATTGCAATGTTTCATAGATCTGTGACGGTACTTCCGTTTTCAGGATGCGTTCCAACATCCTTTTTTTAATACATTTGTCTATGCAGGCGGAATCCTTACATAGATATGCGCCTCTGCCTTGGAGTTTTCCTGAAAAGTCGACTCGGACTCCGTCGGAGTTGACGGCGATACGCAATAATTTTTCTTTCGGCAGCCGTTTTCTGCAAACGGCGCACATCCGCTCGGGAGTGTACATTATTCGGCGTCGGAGCTTTCTTCGGACTCGCCTTCGGCACCCTGTTCAGCTTCGTCCAACGACGCGATAACTTCGGAATAAGGCTTTACGTCGATCTTGTATCCCGTAAGTCTGGCGGCAAGTTTGGCGTTCAAACCGCCTCTGCCGATCGCAAGCGACAATTTGTCGTCCGGGACTACGACGCGCGCCTGTTGATCTGTTTCGTTTAATTGAACCATCAAAACCTTTGCGGGGGACAGCGCACGAACGATAAATTCGCTGGGGTTATTCGAATACAGGATAACGTCGACTTTTTCGCCGTTCAATTCGTTTATGATTGCGTTAACTCTGCTGCCCTTAGGTCCTATGCACGAACCGATCGAATCGATGTTGGGATCGTCGGAATATACGGCAAGTTTGGTTCTTTGCCCCGCTTCGCGAACGATACTTTTAATTTTAACCAATCCGGAACGCACTTCGGGAACTTCGATTTCAAACAGTTTTCTGACGAAACCTGCGGCGGATCTGGATACCATTACGCGTGAAGTACCTTTATTGTCCGTTCTGATTTTTTTGATATAAACTTTGATCTTGTCGCCGACGTGCAAACTTTCGCCGCGGACCTGTTCACCGGTGGGCAGTACGCCTTCCATCTGTGTTCCGACGATTTCCACGGAAACCGTGCCGGTGGGTTCCACCCTTCTGACGACGGCTTGCATCAATTCGCCCTCTTTTTCGTTCATCTCGCTCATAGCTTGTTCGCGCTTGGCGTCGTTCAAACGTTGAGTAATAACCTGCTTTGCCGTTTGAGCCGCGATTCTGGACAGATCGTCGGGAGATACCGTTTCGCCTATCAAATCGCCTACCTTTGCGTCGGGTTTAATGTCCCTGGCTTCTTCCAAGGAAAGTTGGTTGTCGTCTTCGGGTTCGCCGTCTACCACGGTTTGGTAAGCAAAGAATTCGATCGTGTAGTTATCGGGATTCATTCTGACCGCTACGGAGCGGCTTTCGCCCGATTCCTTTTTGAACGCCGAAGCCAATCCCGCTTCCAACGAAGCTATTAATTGACTTTTGTCGATTTTGTACTCGTTTTCGATCTGGTCTAACGCCATGAACAGTTCGCGATTTTGCATTGTTACTTCTCCTATTAAGTTGTATTTTTTATTTAGTTGTACGCCGTTAAGCGTTTGTTTTCGTTTCGGTATTGTCGTCGTTGTCGGCGTCGAATTTAACTCTGCCGGCACTCTTTAGATCCACGAAAGGTCTCAGCACTTTGATATCGGCGCGAGGGATCGTCGTTTCGCCCTTTTCGGAAGACAGTTTAATTTCGTCGTCGTTCCAATCGGACAATGCGCCGATAATTTTTTTGGCTTTTCCGATAGGCTTAATCAAAACTGCCTCCAGAATCTCCCCCATCGAGCGTTTGAAATCACGGTCCGTGACCACAGGTCTATCCAAACCGGGCGAGGAAATATTCAACGTATACGGCTTGCCGTCGGTAATGTCGTTCAATTCCAAAGGAGCTTCCAACGCGTCGTTTACCGCCACGCAATCGTCCAAAGTCACTCCGCCTTTTTTATATATAAAAGCCGTCAGCACCTTTTCTTTGCCGGTCGTGTATGTCACGTCGACCAATTCGTATCCCATAGGCTCTATAACTTCGGTTATAATTTGCTCCGCGCGTTCTTTTACGGTTTCGGAATATAACATTTTGCCTCACTACCTAACAAAGAGTGGCAAATTCAGCCACTCTTTAGTATTTCTACTATAAAGTATATTTATATTATCATATAAATCGGAGCTATGCAAGCGATTTTCGCCTACATATATTAATAATTAAATAAAAACCACGTCTATTTAGACTATTTGAATGTTACCGAGCGTAATTTTTTCAAAACCGCCCTGAAGTCGCTTGGTATCGGAGCGTAAAAATTCTTGACCTCGCCCGTTGACGGCAAAGCTACAGACAGCCTGTAAGCGTGTAATAATTGCCTGTTTACGCCGAATTCGTCGGTTCCGCCGTAAGTGGAATCGCCCACTATCGAATGATGTATATATTTTGCGTGCACTCTGATCTGGTGCGTTCTCCCGGTAAACAGTTCAAATGCCACCAAAGTGTATTTTCCGAAGCGCTCCACCACTTTATACAAGGTTTTAGCGGCGTCGCCGCCTTCCACAACAGCCATTTTCTTTCTGTCTGTCGGGTTTCTGCCCAAAGGCGCTTCGATAATGCCGCCTTCCTCTTTCAAATTTCCGTCCACCAAAGCGATATAATATCTCTTTGCGCTTTTTTCGGCTATCTGTCGCGACAGATTCAGGTGCGCGTTGTCGTTTTTCGCAACCATTATCAATCCGGAAGTGTTTTTATCCAAACGGTGTACTATTCCGGGGCGCAATACGCCGTTTATCCCCGATAAATCCTTTAAATTGTACAACAGCGCGTTTACCAAAGTGCCCGATTCCGATCCGGGGGCGGGGTGCGTGACCATGCCGGCAGATTTATTTATGACAGCCATGTCGGAATCTTGGTAAACAATATCCAACGGAATATTTTCCGCTTCGGCTTTTAACGGTTCCGCGTCACGAATATCTATTTCCAAAGTCGAACCGCTTTTGACGTGATAACCGCATTTTAAAATCGTTTCGCCGTCGGCGCGGACGGCGCCTGCGATTATGCATAAGCGTACCCTGGACCTGGTACAATCTCCCAAAGCCTCCGATAAAAAAACGTCTATTCTGGCACCGTTTTTCTCCGGTGCTACTTTAAAAATAAACGTATGCAGAGCCATTATTTTTGCTCCGAGTCCACATCGATACGGTCGGATTTTTTCTTTTTATCTTCCGGACGATAGAAAAATATTACGAAAATTATCAGCAACACACAACCCACCGTCAGTCCCGAATCGGCGAGGTTAAAGACGGCAAAATCTATCAGTTCGAAATATATCCAATCTCTGACGTATCCGAACATAAATCTGTCCACCAAATTGCCTATTCCGCCGGCTATCATCAATATCAAGGCTGCGCGCAACCAACCGTTTCTTTCTTTAACGGAAAATATCAGAAAAACCAATAAAAATACGACTACGACTATAGAAATTATCGAAAGGACT
>DVNF01000047.1 GCA_018714575.1 Candidatus Stercoripulliclostridium merdigallinarum | reverse complement strand
GGGGGTTTTGAAGTTATATCGTAAACGATTCGGTTTACTCCGTCGACTTCGTTGACGATGCGGTTGGAAACGACGGAAAGTATTTCGTAGGGGATACGCGCCCAATCCGCACTCATGGCGTCCACGCTGGTCACGGCGCGAAGGGCTACGGTGTAATCGTAAGTCCTCGTATCGCCCATAACGCCTACGCTCCTTAGATCGGTGATAACCGCAAAGTATTGCCAAATTTCGGAATCCAGACCGTTATTCATGATCTCCTCGCGGAAGATATAGTCGGCGTTACGCAGTATTTCCAATTTTTCTTCGGTGATCTCGCCGATGACCCTGACAGCAAGTCCGGGACCGGGGAAAGGTTGGCGCATGACGATCTTTTTGTCCAAGCCCAATTCGAAACCTACGCGGCGGACTTCGTCTTTGAACAGATCCCGCAAAGGTTCTATTATTTCGTCAAAGGCTATGACGGAAGGCAGGCCGCCTACGTTGTGGTGCGATTTTATCAAAGCGGCTTTGCCGAAACCCGATTCTATGACGTCGGGATAAATGGTGCCTTGCGCCAAAAAGTCGATTTTACCTAATTGCTTTGAAAAGTCTTCGAACGTGTGAATGAATTCGGCTCCGATTATTTTGCGTTTTTGTTCGGGATCGGCGACGCCCTTTAACTTTGTCAGGAAGCGATCTTTTGCGTCGATGACTTCCAAATTCATGCCGATACCGTCGCGGAAGACCTTTACTATCTCTTCGACTTCGTGTTTACGCATCAGACCGTGATCCACCAATACGCATTGCAGTTGAGAACCTATGGCGCGGTGCATCAACGTCGCCGCTACTGCGGAATCTACGCCGCCGCTCATTGCCAACAATACTTTTTTATCGCCCACTTTGTTGCGGATCTTTTCGACCATTTCGCCGATAAAGTTTTTCATTGACCAGTTGCCTTCGCAGGCGCAGACTTCGTACAGGAAATTCCTCAGGACGGTGTTGCCGTATTCGCTGTGGACGACCTCGGGGTGGAATTGTACGCCGTAGATTTTTTTATCGGCGTCGCCGTATGCCGCAACGGGACAGTTGTCGGTGCTGCCGATGACCTTGAACCCTTCGGGAGCCTTTGCCACGTAATCGGTATGCGACATCCATACGTCGGAAACGGCGGGAATATCTTTGAACAGCGGACAGGGTACTGCGGTCATTTTCGATTTGCCGTATTCGCGCGTCTTTGCCGATTTGACTTCGCCGCCTTTCAGGTAAGCTATCAGCTGTGCGCCGTAGCATATTCCCAGGACAGGGATCCCTAAATCCAATATTTTGGAATCCATTACCAAAGAATCGGAGGTAAACACGGAATTAGGTCCGCCGGTCAAAATCAAACCTTTCGGGTTTAAAGACACAATTTTTTCAACGGAAGTCGAATAGGGGATCAGCTCCGCATAGACGCCCAGATCGCGGATGCGCCTGACGATAAGTTGATTATATTGACCGCCAAAGTCCAATACCAGGACGATTTCTTTTTTTCCCATAATCGATTGGTTATCAGTTTTTGGGTGAATAGTTGGGGGACTCTTTGGTTATCGAAATATCGTGCGGATGGCTTTCGATCAAAGAAGCCGAGGTGATCTTTATGAATTCGGAACTTGTCCTTAGCTCTTCGATATTGTGTTTGCCGCAATATCCCATGCCGGAGCGGATGCCGCCGACCATTTGGAAAATGACGTCGGACAGCGAGCCTTTGTAAGGAACGCGACCCTCGACGCCTTCGGGGACCAGCTTTTTGGCGTCTTCCTGGAAGTAGCGGTCCTTGCTGCCCGCTTCCATTGCCGATATAGACCCCATGCCGCGGTAGACTTTAAAGCTTCTGCCTTGGTAAATTTCCAAAGCGCCGGGAGCTTCTTTCGTGCCTGCCAGCATGCTGCCCATCATGATAGCGGAAGCGCCTGCGGCGATACCTTTTACGATGTCGCCCGAATATTTTACGCCGCCGTCGCCGATGACGCGTTTGCCGTACTTATCCGCCATTTCGGCGCAATCCATAATAGCTGTAATTTGCGGAACGCCGATACCTGCTACTATACGCGTGGTGCAGATAGATCCCGGTCCGATACCGACTTTTACTACGTCGGCGCCGGCTTCGATCAAATCGCGCGTGGCAGC
Organism: Candidatus Stercoripulliclostridium merdigallinarum; assembly: GCA_018714575.1. GTDB lineage: Bacteria > Bacillota > Clostridia > Christensenellales > DTU072 > Stercoripulliclostridium_A > Stercoripulliclostridium_A merdigallinarum. The sequence continues at coordinate 4,303 of DVNF01000047.1, read as the reverse complement.
GGCGGTAGCTACGTTACCGGCTATCAGCTGTAGGTCGGGGAATTTCGATTTTATCTTTTTGACTGCTTCCAATACTCCGGAGTTATGACCGTGTGCGGTGTCGACAGCGATAATATCGACTTTTGCGTCGACCAGGGCGGAGACTCTGTCCAGGAAGTTCTGACCTACACCGATGGCGGCTCCGACCAACAATCTGCCGTTTTTGTCCTTTGCGGAATTGGGGTATTGAATGGATTTTTCAATATCCTTTATGGTAATCAGTCCTTTCAGATTGAAGTTTTTGTCTACCAAGGGCAGTTTTTCGATGCGGTGTTTTCCCAAAATAGCCTGCGCCTCTTTCAAAGTCGTGCCCACGGGAGCGGTAACCAAATTGTCTTTTGTCATGACCTCGCCGATACGACGCGAAAAATCGGTTTCGAATCTGAGGTCGCGGTTTGTCAGAATACCTACCAACTTGCCGTTTACGCAAATCGGCACGCCGGAGATATGATATTTGCCCATCAACGCGTTTGCGTCGGAAATCAAGTGATCGGGGGACAGGTAGAACGGATCGGTGATGACCCCGTGTTCGCTGCGTTTTACGCGATCTACCTGAGTTGCCTGTTCGTCTATCGTCAAGTTCTTATGTATAATTCCCAAGCCGCCTTCTCTGGCCATGGCGATAGCCAGGTCCGCTTCGGTAACCGTATCCATTGCGGCGGAAATCAAAGGTACGTTTAATTTTACAGTGTCGGTTAATTTTGTAGAAAGATCAACGTTTTTCGGTAGCACGTCGGAACGTTGAGGCACCAATAAAACGTCATCGAAAGTCAATCCTTCTGCTACGATTTTTGCCATAAAAAACTCCTTGAATAAAAATACCTTTTTTTCAATTATATAGACAGCTATTATGAAAGTCAATTAATTAAAATGATAGTACGATTTTTTATACTTTTTTATAGCCGTATATATAGCCGCAATCAGCCGCCGGACCGGAAATTCCGCATATGGTCCCGATAAAAGCCGAATTCTCTTTACTTAACGCGCTGTACGTGTTAATATTTAATAAGCGCGACCGATGAAATCGCAACGGCTGTGATCCGGACATAAGTTTAGTCGCGCGGAGGAAGTATGACCGCTTACGTAGATTTACTTTCGAAATTGACGTTGGAAGAAAAAGCCGCGCTGTGTTCGGGAATTACCAGCTGGCGCACAACGTCTATAAAGCGTTTGGGGATACCGTCGATATTCCTTTCCGACGGGCCTCACGGAGTCCGGCGCGAAAGGGCGGATTCCGGTTTCGGCAACGTATTTGCCGAGGCATTGCCCGCAACCTGTTTCCCGCCTGCGGTGACTTTGGCGTCCACTTGGGACAGGGAATTGTGCTATGCGGTAGGCAAGGCTTTGGGCGAAGAGTGCTTGGATTTAAAAGTCGACGTGCTGTTGGGACCCGGGGTCAACATAAAACGCAGTCCCTTATGCGGCAGGAATTTCGAATATATGTCGGAAGATCCGTATCTGGCAGGGGAAATGGCGGTAGGCTATATCGACGGGGTGCAATCCAACGGGATCGGCGTGTCGTTAAAGCACTTTGCCGCGAATTCCCAGGAGTTCAGACGTATGACCTCATCGTCCGAAGTCGACGAAAGGGCGTTGCGCGAAATATACCTGTCCGCATTCGAAAAATGCGTAAAGAAGTCTTCGCCATACACCGTAATGTGTTCGTATAACCGCATAAACGGCGTATATGCCGCCGAAAACCGCCGATTACTGACGGAGATATTGCGTAACGAATGGGGCTTTGACGGCATAGTCGTGTCCGATTGGGGCGCTGTCACAGACCGAGTTGCCGGCATAAAAGCGGGAATGAACTTGCAAATGCCCACGGCAAACGGAGCTACCGACGCCGAGATCGTTACCGCCGTTCGCAGGGGTGACCTGGACGAAAGCGAATTGGACGGCGTAGTTAAACAGATCCTGGAACTGATAGATAAATGCGTTCAGGCAAGGCGCCACGATTACAAAGCCGATTTCGACGCTCACCGCGAACTTGCCCGCAAAGTCGCTCGCGAAGGCGCAGTCTTATTAAAAAACGACGGAATTTTGCCGATAGATAAACACGCCAACCTGGCTGTGATAGGCGAACTTGCCAAAAAGTTGCGTTCTCAGGGTTCCGGCTCCTCCAGGCTGAATCCTTTAAAGGAAAATTCTTTTGTAGACTATCTGAACGAAATAGGTTTTCCGCACACCTACGCCAAAGGCTACGATTCTTTGACGGACGAAACTTCGGAAGCGTTGATAGAGGAGGCTAAAAAAGCTGCGACAGGCGCTGACGTCGTTTTACTGTTTATCGGATTGACGGACGCTTTCGAATCGGAATCCTTCGACAGAAAGAATTTAGATTTGCCCGAAGCGCATATCAGATTATTACGCGCTTTAAAGAGGGTCAACCCGAATATCGCCGTGATACTGACTGGCGGATCGCCTTCGGACACTTCCTATTCCGACGAAGTCAGAGCGATCTTGAACGTCTATCTGACCGGCGAAGCCGGCGGAGAAGCCGTTTACGATCTGGTGTTCGGCGATTATAACCCGTCCGGGAAACTTGCCGAAACTTTCCCGTCGGATATATCGGACAACCCGATGAGCGAATTTTACGAACGGGAAATAGCCGAATATCGTGAAAGCATCTTCGTGGGATACCGCTATTACGATACGGCGAAAAAGGCCGTGGCATATCCCTTCGGACACGGACTGTCGTATACGACTTTCGAATATTCGGGACTGTTGATCTCTACTCCGGAAATTGCCGAAGGCGATTCGGTGAACATTTCTTTCGATATCGTCAACACCGGTTCCAGGGCAGGCGCCGAAATCGTACAAGTCTATGTTTCGGCTCCTAAAACAGAAGTTTTCGTACCCGAAAAGGAATTAAAGGCTTTCGATAAGATTTATTTGGAGCCCGGCGAAAAGCGCCGCGTGCAGTTGACTTTAGCCCCCGAAGCTTTTATGTTTTACGACGTGACGGACGGGGCTTTCAGAGCGATCGACGGCGAATACGTTGTCAGAGTCGGAGCCTCCTCCGCAGACATTCGCCTGACCTCTACGCTGAAAGTAAATGGCAAAGAGCACACCCCGGATTACAGGCAGCTTGCGCCCGATTATTATTCGTTGCCCGAACTGAAACATTATTCGCTGTCGTCGTTTTCGGCGGTACTCGGAAGACCTCCCGAAAAATACGTTCAGCCGAAAAAGGGCGAATATACGATGCTGACCTGTTGCGGACAGCTGAACGACGGGTTCTTGGCAAAGCTGGTGCAAAAGTCGGCGTATAAGTATTCGATATTGTTATTGCCGAAAGGCGTGCCGTATTCGCAAATCAAAATGACCAGGGCGGGCGCTTTGGAAATGCCGATCAGGAACATGGCGGCGATGAGCGACGGCGACGTTTCGGTCAGGACTGCGGAAGGGCTGTTGGATCTGGTAAACGGAAAGTTATTCCGCGGACTTTGGAAGATGTTCACGGGATTTATCAAAAAACAACCTTCCAAACGTGAAAGGTTCCCCGATTAGAATATATTAGAATATTTCGATCAGAGGTATTACGCATATGATAACCTTGGTAGCGGCGACGAACAATCCGCATAAATTGATTGAATTCCGCGAGATTTTAGGCGAAAATTACGACATAAAGTCGTTAAACGACCTGGGCTTACACGTCGAAGTAGTCGAGGACGCCGACAGTTTTTACGGCAACGCCTATAAAAAAGCCAAAGCCGTATGCGACGCTTGCGGTCAGGCTGCGCTTTCGGACGATTCGGGCTTGATCGTGGACGCATTGGGCGGCGCTCCCGGCGTTTATTCGGCGCGATATGCGGGGCGTGACGGTGACGATGAGGCTAACCGTAAAAAATTATTAAAGGAAATGGCTGCCGTGACCGATTTTAACAAAAGAACGGCGCGGTTCCATTCATCCGTAGTCATAGTGTATCCGGACGGCAGGTCGATTTCCGGCGCGGGCGATACCGAAGGCAAGATCCTGTTCGAGGAAAAAGGCGACGGCGGTTTCGGCTACGATTGCCTGTTCTATTCGGACGATTTGGGGAAAAGTTTCGGCGAAGCCACTCCGGAGGAGAAAAATTCCGTCAGTCACAGGGCGCGCGCTTTGTTCGATCTGTTAGCCGCGAAATAACGGCGCAAACAACTGTTTCAAATTAATTTAAAATGATTAAAAAGCTATTGCGTAGACAAGACTTTGCACACGCAATAGTTTTTTTTATGAAAAATTTTTTTAAAGGCTTTATTTTAATATAAACCGCACGTT
>DVNF01000046.1 GCA_018714575.1 Candidatus Stercoripulliclostridium merdigallinarum | reverse complement strand
TCGTTGACCTTCGAAACATGGAAAGCCCCCGCCGCTATAAACAGAATAAAGTCGGTTTTGATTATACCGTATTTTGTGTTTACGGTACAGCCTTCCACGATCGGTAAAATATCCCTTTGCACGCCTTCCCTGGAAACGTCCGGACCTTGGGTGTTCCCTTTCCCGGCAATCTTATCCATTTCGTCGATAAAGATTATTCCGTCCTCTTCGGCGCGCTTTATGGCTTCGGCGGATATCGCGTCGTCGTCGATCAGCTTACCCGCCTCTTCTCTGGTCAGGAACGTATAGGCTTCCTTTACGCTGACTTTGCGTTTTTTTGTCTTTGGCGGAATGATCTTGCTCATCAATTCGCCGAAATTCGTTTCGTTCCCTCCCAGGGGTCCCAGCTGTAACGATTGCGGACGGCCCTGGAATTCCATTTCGACCATAATGTTGTCGAGTTTACCTTCGCGAAGTTCCTTCGTCAGCTCCTCACGGAGTTCGTCGGAGCTTTTGTCGGGGTGATTTTTGCGTCTGCCGGGCAACAATCCTTCGACCAGCTTTTTCTCCGCAGTTTCCTTGGCTTTGGGCTCGACTTCGGCTATCTTTTCCTCGCGCACCAATCTGATCGCGCACTCCACAAGGTCGCGCACCATGCTTTCCACGTCCCTGCCGACATAGCCGACTTCGGTGAACTTGGTGGCTTCGACTTTGACGAACGGTGCCTTTACCAACTTCGCAAGTCTTCTGGCAATTTCGGTTTTACCTACGCCGGTAGGACCTTTCATTATAATGTTTTTCGGAGTGATCTCCTCGCGCACTTCCTGCGGCAGTCGGGAACGTCTGTAACGGTTCCTTAACGCGATCGCGACAGCGCGTTTCGCCTCGCTTTGCCCGATTATATATCTGTCAAGTTCGTTGACTATTTGTTTCGGAGAATATTCCATATCGCCCTCCTTATACTATTTCCACGGTCAGATTATGGTTGGTGAAAACGCATAGATCCGCGGCTATTTTCATGGCTTTTCTGACTATTTCCTCGGCAGAAAGATCGGTGTTTTCCAACAACGCTCTGGCTGCGCTGAGCGCATAGTTTCCGCCCGAACCTATGGCGCATACGCCCGATTCGGGCTCGATCACCTCGCCCGTTCCGGATACTATCAGCAAATTATCCTTGTCCGCCGTTATCAGCATCGCCTCTAATTTACGCGCCTTGTCCTGCCGCCACAGTTCCGCCAATTCTACGGCGGCTCTGGTCAGATTGCCGCTGAATTTTTGTAACATTTCTTCGAATTTTTCGCTTAGCGCAAAAGCGTCCGAAACGGAACCGGCAAACCCGACAACGACTTTGCCGTCGTATATGCGTTTGACTTTGACGGCGTTACCTTTGAAAATTACCGATTCGCCCATGGTAACCTGTCCGTCGCCGCCGATCGCGGTGATGCCGTTACGTTTTACGGCACATATTGTCGTTCCTTTAAGTAATTCGGTCATTTTGATTTGACTCCTTTCGGGCGTTAACCCGTTATCGTTACTTTTTTTATTTTTTAGTTTTAGTTGCGCGCGCCGGCGCGCAATTCCTTATTATATTATTGTAATATCCGTGTCAAGCGGCTCCGTTTGATAACGATAACTGCCGCACTATATGTCCCTTTCCTGTAAATATTTTTTCAGATCGGCTGTCGCCCTTTCGGAATATGCGCGTTTGCGCGCCTGTTTGTCGCGGATACCGGTTATCTGCGGCAACAACATAAAGCTGACGTGCATCGGTTGAAAGTTACCGCGGTATTCCGATATATATCGTTGCAAACCGCCTATTACCGTGGTTTCCGGCAAAAGTATCCCCGATCCGCCATTTAATTTTTCAGCCATAGATATTCCTGCTATCAGACCTGAAGCCGCGCTTTCCAGGTATCCTTCGACGCCGGTAATTTGCCCGGCAAAGAACAAATTCTGCCTGCCCTTTACCGAAAAATCACCTTCCAAAAAGCCGGGCGAACGGATATACGTGTTCCTGTGCATTACTCCGTATCGCACGAATTCGGCGTTTTTCAATGCAGGTATCATCGAAAACACGCGCTTTTGCTCGGGAAATTTCAGATTGGTCTGAAAACCGACTATATTGTAAAGGTGCTCGTAGTTGTCTTCCTTCCTCAGCTGTACTACCGCATATGCGCGTTTGTTGTCGCGGTCGTATATCCCGACGGGGCGCAACGGTCCGAACCTCATCGCGTCCTCACCGCGCCGCGCAAGCTCCTCTATTGGCATACAACCTTCGAATAATTCACCCTTTTCAAAGTCCTTTGCTATGACTTTTTCGGCACCCGTCAACGCCTCTCGGAATGCCAGATATTCTTCCCTGTTCATCGGACAGTTCAGATAATCCGCGTCGCCCTTTCCGTAACGTGCGGCGAAAAAAGCGTTGTCGTAATCTATCGAAGCGGCTGTGATTATCGGAGCGGCTGCATCGTAAAAATACAGTCGTTCGGGAATAATGTCCGATATGGCTTTGCCCATACTTTCCGAAGTCAAAGGCCCCGTCGCTATTATCGAATTATCTTCGATTCGGGTGACTTCTTTTCGGATTACGGTAACCTTATTCGTAGATTTCAATATTTCCTCGACGGCGGCTGAAAACAACTTCCTGTCCACCGCCAACGCACCGCCGGCAGGTACCGCCGAAGCATACGCCGTGCGCATTATCGCCGAATCCAACATACCCAGTTCCGCCTTTAATTCGCCTTGCGCCGTCCCGACGTCAGTGCTTTTCAACGAGTTGGAACACACCAGCTCGGCTATATCGCCGCCTTTATGTACCGGCGTCGAAACGCCGGGGCGCATTTCGTATAATTCGACTGCGACTCCGCGTTTTGCCAGCTGATATGCGGCTTCGGCGCCGGCAAGTCCCGCGCCTATCACTTTGACCGTCATCATTTTTCGCCGTCTGCTACTGCGTTCGCGCCATTCTTTCCGTCAAACTTTTTCGGCGCCGACCTTTCTTTCATTCCCGCCATTTCGTAAAACGGCACTTTGTGTCCGCATTCGGCGTTGGTACAGACGAAAAATCTGTCGTTGCCTTCCTTTCTGACCCTCATAGGCTTGCCGCAAACCGGGCACAACACTTTTTCGGGGACTTCCCAGCTCATGTATTTACATTCCGGATAATTGGAACAGCCGTAAAAGACCTTGCCCGCTTTGGTACGGCGCTTATAAACTTCGGCGCCGCACAGAGGGCAATATCCCACGGGGTCGTCCAGACTCTTTATGTTCTTGCATTTAGGATAATTCGGACAAGCCAGGAACTTTCCGTATTTGCTTTCCTTTATTACCATTCTGGCGCCGCATTTTTCACAGATAACGTCGCTGACTTCTTCCTGTTTCGGCACGCGTTTGACGCCGGCATAGCCTGCGGCTTTCAGCTCTTGTTCGAATCCGGGATAGAAATCTTCTATAGTCTTTTGCCATTCGGAGCCGTGTTCGATTTCGTCCAATTTTTGCTCCATATCGGCAGTAAAGTGGATGTCGACGATATTTTTAAACCAATCTTCCATAAACTCGGTGACTTGTTCGCCCAAAGGAGTCGGTTTAAATAATTTTTGTTCCTTTACGACGTATTCGCGCTTTGTCAAGACCGAAATAACCGTTGCGTAAGTCGAGGGGCGACCGATACCGTTTTCTTCCATTGCCTTTATCAACGTGGCTTCGGAATACCTGGGTTGCGGTTTGGTAAATTTCTGTTCGCTCTTTATATCCTTTTTGCGAAGCGGTTCGCCCTCTTTTAAATCCGGTAGCGAACTGTTTTCCGAACCGTCGTCTTCTTTCTTTTCAACGTCGTAAACCGCCGTAAAGCCTTTGAATATCAAAGCTTTTCCGCTGACCTTAAATCCGTATTCCACGTCCGATACCGCCGCTACGCGCACGTTCATCGTGTTATAAACGGCTTCGGACATTTGGCTTGCCAAATAGCGGTCGTATATCAATTTATACAGCCTGTAATGGTTCTTTTGCAATTTGTCTTTCAGACTTTCAGGCGTGCGCATCAAATTGACGGGACGAATGGCTTCGTGCGCGTCCTGGACGTTTTGACCTTTCGACGCGTAGAAATTCGGCTTTGCCGGCACATAATCCGCGCCGTAATTTGCCGCAATGTAATCGCGCGTTGCCGCTTGCATTTCCGCGGAAATTCTTACCGAGTCGGTTCTGATATAAGTTACCAGCGCCGTTTGACCTTCGCCGGGAATATCTACGCCCTCGTACAGTTGTTGAGCTATTTGCATGATCTGCGGCGCAGAAAGCCCCAGCTTTTGCGAGCCGTCCTGTTGCAACGTCGAAGTCGTGAACGGCGGCGCCGGATGCGATTTTTGTACGCTGCGTTTTACGGTGTCCACCGACCAAACCGATTTTTCCAACCTGTCCAAAATGACGTCGACTTGCTCTTTGTTTTCGGGCTTGATCTTTTTACCGTTCAGATCCTGTAACAAAGCTTTGAACACCGGCGATTGAGTGCCCTGCTTTAATAACGACGCGGTGATCGTCCAATACTCTTTGGGAACGAACGCGCGAATTTCGCGTTCGCGGTCGACTATCATTTTCAATGCCGCCGATTGCACTCTGCCGCCCGAAAGACCGCTCTTTATCTTCCTTGACAAAATAGGGCTGACTTTATAGCCTACAAGTCTGTCCAAAACTCTCCTGGCCTGTTGAGCGTTTACCAGGTTCATATTGATCTCGCGCGGGTTGTCTATGGCGCGATTGACGGCTTTTGCCGTAATTTCGTTGAATTCGATACGGTTTTGCCTGCCCAAAAGCCCCAAATAATTGGCAAGATGCCAACTGATCGCCTCTCCTTCGCGGTCAGGGTCGGTTGCAAGGTAAGTATAATCGGAGGCTTTAACCTCGTCTTTTAACCTTTTTATCAATTCTTTCTTCTTGGAATCCGTTACAACGTATTCCGGCTTGAACCTGTTTTCTATATCTATACCCAAAGTCTTTGCCGGGAGGTCGCAAATATGTCCGCCCGAAGCCATGACTCGAAAGCCGCTGCCCAGATATTTTTGAATTGTCTTTGCCTTGGAAGGCGATTCCACGATAACTAACTTCATTTAATTTGCTCCGTAACTGTTGTTTTCGGCTTTATATATCAAACCCAGGATCTCCATCGTCGCCAAAGTCGCGTTCAGCTCGCCGACTTTCGATCCCGTTATCATCATCAATTCTTCGAAACTAGCTTTTCCCTTTCTTAGCCTTTCGATAATCAGTTTTTGCGTTCTGTCCAAAGCTATCTTCGGTTCAGCCTTGGATTTGTATTTCAATCCCAATCCCGTTATGACGGTTTCGGGAGAAATTGCTATTGCGCCCTGCAGTTTTTCCAAATACTCGTTGCCGCCTTTGCCGTTACGATTGAATATCGAATGAGGTACGATATACAGATCTTTGCCTTGCTCCAACGCATAATTTGCCGTTATCAGCGAACCGCTTTTCAGGCTGGACGCTTCGGGCACCACAACCGCGCGCGACAGTCCCGACACGATACGGTTGCGTTCCGGAAAGTAGTACGGCAACGCCACGGTACCAGGGCAATATTCGCTAAGGATCAAACCGTCTTTTTTCAATATCTCCTCGTAAATAAATCTGTTTTGCGAGGGATACGGTCTGTCCACGCCGTTACCCAATACGGCAATCGTCTTACCTCCGTTATTTAACGCCGTCAAGTGCGCTTTTGCGTCGATGCCCAATGCCAAACCGCTGACGACGGTTACCGAATGGCGTACCAAAGCCTCGGTAAACATTTCTGTCGCGCGTTCGCCGTCGTGACTGACAGACCTGCTGCCGACCACCGCCACGCAAAGCGTTTTCATTAATTTTACGTCCCCTATCGCGTACAGCACCGCCGGAGGCACGTCGATTTTCATCAATGTTTCGGGATATTCGGCGTCTCCGTAAAATATAGCCTGGATACCCTTAGAATACATTAACTTGACGACTTTGTCGATGGCGTTTTCATCGGGAACGGATTCGGCAATTTTTTGTGCCGTCTGTTCGATCAAAACTCCGTTTTGCAACGACCTGACCCTTTCGGGGTCGGCGTATATAGCCGCAATATCGACTTTGGATATCGCCAAAGCCGCCAATGCCTGTCTGGACAAAGACGCTCCGATTTGCAACCATATCATCGTTCTTAATTGATTTTCCCTGTCGCTACGCATTCTTCGTCAAGTCGGTCGTCTTATATTGTATGGCTTCGGCAAGGTCGGACAAGCAAATCGATTCCCTGCCGTCCAAATCGGCTATGGTTCTGGCGACTTTCAATATCCTGCCGACGCCTCTGGCGCTAAGCTTGTTGCTGTGGAAAGCATATTTTAACAATGCTTCCGATTTATCGTCGAGTTTACAGTATTTATCCATCTGCGCGTTTTGCATTTCGGCATTGGTATGTATACCTTCGCCCGAATATCTGTCGCGCTGGATCGCCCTGGCGGCGGAAACGCGTTTTCTGACTTCCTCGCTGGATTCGGCATAGCCGTCCGAACGCAGTTCGTCGTATTTCACCGTGTCTACGT
>DVNF01000045.1 GCA_018714575.1 Candidatus Stercoripulliclostridium merdigallinarum | reverse complement strand
CAGACAATACTTGGGACCCGCCAGAGAACGCGTAAAGGAAGTCGTAAAACACAAGATCCAATACGTTCTGGGTTGCTCCGGCAAAGCGTAAGCCGTTAAATAAATCGTAATTTAAAACCAAAAGCCCGTACTGCGTTACGGGCTTTTTAATTGTTCTTTTGCTTAATTTTGAACCCTATGTAAGACGAGCTATACGGCGCGGGGTCATATAAACCGACAGATGAACGCCGAACAAACTGCGCCGAAAAAGGAAGCGACCAGGGCGATCGTTATCGCTTGGTTCATTGCGCGCTTGTCCGAAAGACGATTAATTTCAGTAGCTTTAGATACAGATTTATTGGTATTTTTGTTCTTACCTTTATTGATTCGGACGCCCGAAAAATATATCGCCGCCACGTACATCACCGTGTCTGTCGAACCCATGATCACCGAAGCGGTGCGCGCGATATACGAATCGACGCCGTATTCGGCATAGATATTTTCCAAAACCGCCAGGCTGCCGGAACCCGTCAGCGGGCGGAGGATTATCAGTTCTGTCAGTTCTGCCGGTATACCTATTGCGTTAAATGCCGGAGACAACGCTTTTCCGATATACGCGGACAGACCGCCGGCTCGCATCAATTCCGTCAGCATAAAAACTGCGGCTAAGTACGGTATCAGGGAGATCGTCAACGTTACGGCTTCGCGTATCCCGGCTACGAACGAATCGTATACGTTTATTTTTTTAATTGCGCCGAATATGAATACGGATAGGGCGATGATCGGAACGATATATATCATTTCACAAAAATCTTTGTCAGGATCAATGCGGTAATATTGGTGATCGCCGCGGCTATCAGCGACGGCAGGATTATATCCGTTGCGGCGTTTAAACTTGCGCGCATGGCTACAACGGTTGTCGGTATCAGCTGAAACGCCGTCGAGTTCATGACTACCAGCGTTACCAAATTCTTACGATCGGCTATACCTGCCGCGGCCTTTAAGCCTTCGGGCGTGGCTGCGCCGCCCGCCCCGATGAAGTTGGCGGCGAAATTTGTAGAAATATGCGTTAAAGTATCCGCCTTTTCGCCCGGAAACAGTCGCTTTATCAACGGTTCGAACAATTTTTGTAATTTTTCTGTAACGCCTGATTTTTCCAAGATCCCGATGATCGGCAGCCAAAACGCATACGATGAAAACAACGTCAAGGACAGTCTTAGGGCGTTTATCGCGCCCTCCGTAAACGCCGGCAAAGTTGCGGACGGTTTTAGAAACAACAGCAGTATTATCGATGCCGCGGAAAGCGCCGAAAAGACCAAGTTCATATAAAAATTTATTTGCGCGCGTTTAAAAATATGCGCTAAAGCTATTGAAACGGTGAAAAATATATGTTAAAATCTCATCATGAAAATGAGTTTTCGCTGGTACGGACCCAAAGATCCGGTAACTATTGACAAAATCGGGCAGATCCCCGTTATCGATTCCATCGTTTCAGCCGTTTACGACGTTCCCGTCGGCGAGGTCTGGAGCAACGAAAGCATCGAAATTTTGAAAACCGCCGCCGCAGGCGCGGGACTGACTTTCGAAGTCGTGGAATCCGTTCCCGTGCACGAAGATATAAAGATGGGAAAGCCCAACCGTGACCGTCTGTTGGACAACTACCGTGAAAACATATTCAGGCTGGGAAAAGCAGGAGTTAAATGTATTTGCTATAATTTCATGCCCGTATTCGATTGGTTGCGGAGCGAACTGAAATCTCCGCAAAAGGACGGTTCGAACGCCCTTGCCTACGACGAGGAAACGGTACTGAAAATGAACCCCCTGGAAAGCGAGCTTTCCTTGCCTGGTTGGGACGAAAGCTATACCCACGACCAATTAGTCGGCTTGCTAAAAAGCTATGAAAACATAGGCGAAAAGGAGCTTTTCGATAATTTAAGGTACTTTTTAGAGGCGGTCATTCCTGCCGCCGAAGAGGCGGGAGTCATGATGGCGATACATCCCGACGATCCGCCGTGGGGGATATTCGGACTGCCCAGGATCATTACCGACATGGATCACATGAAAAAGTTTTTGTCGCTGTATCCTTCGGTAAACAACGGCTTGACTTTCTGTACGGGCAGTTTCGGCGCCTGCCAAGCCAACGACTTGACGGAAATGATTCGTGCCGCCGAGGGCAGGATACATTTCGCACATCTACGGAACATTCAATACGACGGCTACAGAGCGTTCCACGAAACGGCGCACCCCACCCGTTGCGGTTCTTTGGACATGTACCAAATAGCCAAAACCTTGTTGGAATGCGGCTTTGACGGCTACGTCCGACCCGACCACGGCAGAATGATATGGGGAGAAACCGGCAGAGGCGGTTACGGTTTATACGACCGCGCTTTGGGCGCAATGTATCTGTACGGACTGTTCGAGGGAATTAAAAAGGGACTTTAAACGTATAAAATTATAGAGTATTACGGCGTTAAAAAGCGCCGAAAACGAGGAAAAAGACATGAAAAGATACAACATCGATCTAAGCGACAAAATCGTTGCGATCACGGGAGCGGCAGGCGCTATATGCTCCTCTTTTTCCCGTGAACTTGCCGCTGTCGGCGCTAAAATCGCGCTGATAGACATCAATTTGGAAGGCGCGGAAAAGGTTGCGGAAAGTATCAGAGCGGCAGGCGGCTACGCGCGCGCCTACAAAGCTGACGTTTTGGACAGAGCTTCTTTGGAAGCTGTAAGACAGGCGATCACGCAGGAAATCGGTCCGGTAAACATGCTGATAAACGGCGCGGGCGGCAACAGCCCGAAGGCTACGACGGACAAGGAATATTATTTCCCCGGCGACGCTGCGGACGAAGGAGTAAAAAGCTTTTTCGATTTGGAAGGCGGCGCGATCGGCAGGCTGTTCGACCTGAACTTTACGTCGATTTTGCTGACGACGCAGGTTTTTTCAAAGGACATGGCCGAATCCGGCAAGGGCGGCGTCATTATCAATATCAGCAGTATGAACGCGTTCAGACCGCTGACAAAAATTCCCGCTTACTCGGCGGCGAAAGCGGCGGTTTCCAACTTTACCGAATGGCTTGCCGTGCATTTTGCGGGGGCGGGGATCAGGGTCAACGCTTTGGCGCCCGGATTCTTTGTCGGAAACCAAAACAGGGGGCTGCTGTATAACGAAAAGGGCGAGCTGACCGAACGTTCGCATAAGATAATCTCGCATACGCCCATGGGCAGGTTCGGCGAATTGGACGAACTTACGGGAACTTTGTTGTGGCTGTCGGACGACGAATTCAGCGGCTTTGTCACGGGCATAGTCGTTCCCGTGGACGGCGGATTCTCGGCTTATTCGGGAGTATAGTAACGTAACGTGCGCCGTACAGGCGGAAAATATACCAAACTTATTTAAAACGAATCAAAACGAATAAAAACGGATCGAATCGGAGGAAGGAATGAAAGTTACCATATCAGGGTTTTACGACGAAGTAAGCTCGAATTTGGACGAACAAATCGCACTTGTCAGGGAATTGGGAGAAAAGTATATTTGTCCCAGGCGCGTTGACGGCAAGAACATAGCCGATTACACCGCCGAAGAGTTTCAAAAGACGATAAAGCCGCGTTTGGACGCCGCCGGCATCGGTTTCAGCTCGATAGGTTCGCCTATCGGCAAAGTCAAAATCGACGACGAGGAAGGTTTTAACCGTCAACTGAAACAATTAAAAGAATTGGTAGCCATAGCACAGATGATGAATTGCAAATACATCAGAGTGTTCAGCTTCTTTGTGCCGCAAAACGGAGATCCTGCGGACTACAGGGACAAAGTCATCGAAAAAATGAAAAAGTTCGTAGCCGTTACGGAAGGCACGGACGTAGTTTTGTTGCATGAAAACGAAAAAAAGATCTACGGCGACACCGCCGACCGCGCGATAGACGTTTATGAATCGGTAGCTTCGCCGCACCTGCAATTATGCTATGACGCGTCGAACTTCATACAGGTGGGCGAAAACCCCAACGAAGCTTTCGAGAAGTTAAAAGACAAAGTCGTTTATTATCATATAAAAGATTGTGACAAGGAAACTAAAGTCGAAGTGCCTATGGGCTTGGGCAGCACCGATTACAAGAAGATATTCGACGAATTGGAAGAAATGGATTACGAAGGTTTCATGACGTTGGAACCTCATACGGCAAAATACGCTATAGGCAGAAAATACGTTTATTACATACCTTTTGCGCGATATATCGTACCTAATTTTTACAAAGCGTTTAAATACATAGACGAAAAATTGGTTATATCGAAGTCTGCCAACATCACAAGGAAAGACGTATTCGTTTTGCAATATAAGAA